>CATYZV010000159.1 GCA_958415865.1 uncultured Selenomonadaceae bacterium | reverse complement strand
TCATAGGGCTTTTTTTCGTGTCAAAATTCATTTCAAACAAAAGTTTAGAAAAGGTGGGCTTTTAATGAGTGATTTATTATATGTGATTCCTGCGAATTCCAAAAAAGAAGAAGTACTTGCTCTCGTAAAACAGCATCCTGAAATCAAATTCGTTTCCTTAGTAGGCGTTGACCTTGCAGGCAATGACACGGACGAAAAAATTCCTATTAGAATATTCATCGACGATATAGACGGCTTCTACGATGGCTCGGCAGTTCAGACAGACGGTTCTTCCGTTGTGCTGACCGGCATCGCAACCCTGAACAATGCTAAAGTAGATATGCCTATCGACCCCACTGTCAACTGGTTCGTTGATTACAACTACGAAAATTACGACGAAGAATTAGAAAAACCTGTCGGCACGCTGCGCATCCCTGCTGCTCTGATCCACGAAGGCAAAGCAGTTGACTCCCGTTCCGTGCTCAAGGAAACACTTGAATATGCAAAAAAAGGTCTGCTCGATCTGTTCGCTAAATACGATACAGTATCCGGACTTGAACATATCAAAGGCTCTGATGTAAAAGACATCGTATTCACTTCCGCTACGGAACTTGAATTCTGGACTAAAACTCCGCTCGGCGAAGCAGATATCCCGGAAATGTCCGCATCTCAGGTAATGCAGGAACAGTACTGGCAGCGCACCCGCGGTGCAGTCCGCACAGCTCTGGAACAGTGCGTGGAAGCTCTCGAAGCTTACGGCCTGTCCCCTGAAATGGGTCATAAAGAAGTAGGCGGCATGAAAGGCCACATCGACAGCGACGGCAACATGACCCACGTTTACGAACAGATTGAAATCGACTGGAAATTCGCTGATGCTCTGCAGGCTGCCGACAATGAACTGGCTGTCCGCATCATCGTCAAAGAAATCTTCCGTGAAAACGGTCTGGAAGTAAACTTCAAAGCTAAACCGATGATCGGTCTTGCCGGCAACGGTGAACACACTCATATCGGTCTCGGTGCTATCATGAAAGACGGTTCTTTCGTAAACCTGTTTGCTCCTAGCGACCTCAAAGCTGATTTCATGAGTGCTGTAGGTTACGGCGCAATCATGGGCCTCTTGAAAAACTACGAAGTCATCAACCCGTTCGTATCTGCTACGAATGACTCCTTAAACCGCTTGAAACCCGGCTTTGAAGCTCCTGTCTGCATCGTTACTTCCCTTGGCCATAAACCGGAAGTTCCTTCCCGTAACCGCACCATCCTCGCAGGCCTCGTCCGCGATGCTAAAAACCCGAAAGCTACCCGCTTTGAACTGCGTGCCTGCAACCCGTACACCAATACTTACCTCGTATTGGCTGCTATCTACAGCGCAGTGCTGGACGGCGTAACTTACGCTATGGGCAAAACCACGGCTGAACTGTTAAAAGAAATCTCCAAGGAACCGGGCGAAAAAGCCGGCTACCTCGAACTCGACCGCGCATACCGTGCAGAAGACGATGTATTTGAAGATTACACCGAAGAAGAACGCGCACAGCGTTTCGGCGTACATCCTGCAACTGTTTGGGAAAACCTCTCCAACCTCAAAAACTATCCTGCTAAACGCGCTGTCCTGACTGCCGGCGGTGCTCTGCGCGACCAGATCATCAACGCATTCGTTGACGGCGAACTGATCCGCTGGAAGACTGAACTCATCAGCCGCATCATTCCTGAAAACCGCGCTTTAATCAGCAAGTGCAAAGAAATCAAATCTGCTTACGTTACGGACGAAGATTCCTACAACTGGAACAAGATCAACCGCATCCGCTATTACCTCGCAAAAGACAGCATCGATCAGAAATCTCTGTTCACTCAGCTCGTCAGCGCATTAAACAGCGGCGACTACGCTACTGCTTCCGGCCTGCAGGTTGAAATGTACGACAAGATGGAAGAACTCAAAGCACTCTATGCTTCTTATGCAAACAACATGATCTGATTTTGAGCCTGTGCTCAATCATCATAGACGAAAGGCGATATGTCTCCGGCATATCGCCTTTTTGCTGTCCGTTGACGAAAACAGGTAAATTATTTATGGCTGACAAGTAAAAACACTTGACAGAGTGATGCTGCTAATATATAATAATCAAGGTCGTAAAAAATACGGCATTAATAAAAAGATTTTTATCATAGAAAGCTCAGGTGATTGGCTTGCTGGAAAAATTGCTTCACATGAGCGAGTTATTCGATTTTTACGGGCCGCTGCTGACGGATAAGCAGAGGCGATGCCTGCAGATGCACCTGTTTGAAGATTTTTCCCTGTCGGAGATCAGCCAAGAGCTGGGGACATCCCGCCAGGCAGTTTACGATATGCTGCGGCGCAGTGAACAGCTGATGCAGCAGTACGAAGATAAATTGCAGCTGGTGCAGCGCGCCTCGAAAGAGCGTGCTGAGCTGGCGCAGGCTGCTGATGAACTAAAGGCATTCAAGCAGTCCATGGCAGTAAAATCGAATGATGAAAATGAACGAGATTTAGATAATATCATCGAACGAATTTCGATGCTGATAAAATAATTCGGCAAAGGAGGGCAATAACTTGATTTTTGAGAATTTGGCTGACCGCCTGCAAGACGCTTTTAAGAAGCTGCGCGGACACGGCAAGCTGACGGCAGAGGACATCAACGTTACCATGCGTGAAGTCCGCATTGCGCTGCTGGAAGCCGATGTAAACTTCAAGGTCGTCAAGGATTTCGTCAAGAAGATAAAGGAACGCGCTGTGGGCCAGGAAGTGCTGGAGTCCTTGACACCGGCGCAGGCTGTAATCAAGATAGTCAATGAAGAATTGACTGCCTTGATGGGACAGACGCAGTCGCATATCAATATATCGCCCAAACCTCCTACGATAATCATGATGGTCGGCCTGCAAGGTGCCGGCAAGACGACATCGGCAGGCAAGCTCGCGCTGATGTTCAAAAAGCAGGGCAAGCGTCCCGTGCTCGCCGCAGCCGATATTTACCGCCCCGCAGCAATCAAACAGCTGCAGGTTCTCGGCCAGCAGATAGGCGTGCCTGTCTTTGCTGAGGAAGACTGCAAAGATGCTGTCAAGATAGCCCGCGAAGCTGTCGATTACGCCAATTCGCACGCCAATGACATTCTGATAATCGATACGGCAGGCCGCCTGCACATCGACGAAAACCTCATGCAGGAGCTCAAGTCCATCAAATCAGAAGTCAAGCCGCATGAAATACTGCTCGTAGTCGATGCCATGACAGGTCAGGATGCCGTCAACGTAGCAGAGTCCTTCAACAATGACCTCGGCCTCGACGGCGTAGTTCTCACGAAGATGGACGGCGATGCCCGCGGCGGTGCGGCATTATCCGTAAAAGCAGTAACCGGCTGCCCGATCAAATTCGTCGGCGCAGGCGAAAAGCTCGAAGCCCTTGAGCCGTTTTACCCGGACCGCATGGCTTCCCGAATCCTCGGCATGGGTGATGTGCTCTCGCTGATTGAAAAAGCACAGACTGCATTTGATGCCGAAGAAGCCAAGAAAATGGAAAAGGCTCTGCGCAAGAATGAATTCACACTCGATGATTTTCTCTCGCAGATGAATCAAGTCAGAAAGCTCGGCTCGTTTGAAAACATTCTCGGCATGATACCGGGCATGGGCAATCTCAAAAAGAAGCTCGACGGCGTGGACATCGACATGAACGGCAAAGAAATCAAGCACATCGAAGCCATCATCAGAGCGATGACACCCGCTGAAAAGCGCAATACCAAGATCATCAACGGCAGCCGCCGCAAGCGCATAGCGATGGGCAGCGGCACCAAGGTTCAGGAAGTCAACAAGCTCTTGAAGCAGTTTGACGAAATGAAAAAAATGATGAAGAAAATGTCCAATATGAAAAACCAAAAGGGCAAAAAAGGTAAAAAAGGCATGGGCGGCTTTAAACTCCCGTTCATGCGTTAAATAAAAAACACAATCAATTTAAGGAGGTGAATTACATTGGCAGTAAAAATCCGCTTAAACCGCATGGGTGCTAAGAAACGTCCGTTCTACCGCATCGTTGTAGCTGATTCCCGCTCCCCGCGCGATGGCCGTTTCATCGAAATCTTAGGCAACTACGATTCCACTGTACAGCCTGCTGTTATCAACGTTGATGAAGAAAAGACTCTGGACTGGATGCTCAAAGGTGCACAGCCTACCGATACAGTAAAATCTCTGCTTAGCAAAAAAGGCATCATCGCTAAATTCGACGAAGCTAAACGCGCTAAGAAATAAGGAAGAGGAAAATTCAGATGAAGGAACTTGTTGAAGTAATCGCAAAATCACTTGTTGATCATCCCGAAGACGTAGTCGTAAACGAAAAAGTTGACGGCAGCCGCGTCCTTCTGGAATTGCACGTAGCTTCAGCTGACATGGGCAAAGTCATCGGCAAGCAGGGACGCATAGCCAAAGCAATGCGCACCGTTGTCAAAGCGGCCGCAGCCTGTGAAAATAAAAAAGTTACAGTTGACATCATCGAATAAACAGCAAAAGCAGCAGATATCCTGCTGCTCTCGGAAGATAAATAAAGTGTATAAGCCGGACATATCGTCTAGCTTATACACTTCTTTTTTATTGTCGGGCTTATATCATTTCTGCTGCTTGTCGTACTCTGCAAGTACATTTTCCAAGACTTCAGCGGCCAATGTAACCGTATTTTGGCAGTGAACTTCACGGTCGAAGAATTTCGGCTTTATTTCGCGGCAGACGCGCGAAGAGAATTTATCCTGAAAAGCGCGTACTAATTTAAGCATAATTGCGTGAAGATCCGGACAGCTGTGGGCATTATTTTCTACATAGCGGCTCGATACGACGCAGGCGGAACCGGTCAGTGCGCCGCAGATATCGCCGACCTGCATACCGCCGCCAAAGGCAGCCGTCATCTTGCAGGCTTTTTCATCAAGCCCCAGATTATAGTATTCATTGCCTGCACGGATGATGCTTTCAGCGCAGTTATAGCCCTGCTTATAGTATTTTTCAGCTAAATCTTTTAACATACTTTTTATCTCCTTCATATAATATAACAC
>CATYZV010000158.1 GCA_958415865.1 uncultured Selenomonadaceae bacterium | reverse complement strand
GCTGAAAGCAGGCATTGATCTGACAGTTTACGACATCAGCGAAAAAGCCGTGGCAGCACTTAAAGAAGCAGGCGCGAAGACCGCCGCTGATCCCAAGGAATTGGCAGCAGGTGCAGATGTTATCATCACGATGGTCCCCAACGCTCCTATCGTAAATTCTCTTTTAAGCGCTGATGACGGTATTTTAGCAGGTGTAAAGCCTGGATCCATTGTGATAGACATGAGCTCTGTTTCACCGGTTGACTCTCAGAAATTTGCTAAGCTCGTTGAAGATAAAGGCTGTAAATTCCTCGATTCTCCTGTCAGTGGCGGTGAACCGGGTGCAGTAAATGCTACGCTAGCATTCATGATCGGCGGTGATGAAGAAGTTGTAGAAAAAGCACGCCCCGTATTCGATGCGATGGGCACTTCTGTAACCGTAGTAGGTCCCAACGGCAGCGGCTCTGTGGCAAAACTCGCTAACCAGGTAATTGTAAACCTTAATATCGCTGCTGTAGCAGAAGCACTCGTGCTCGCTACAAAAGCCGGAGCAGATCCGCAGAAAGTGTATGAAGCTATCCGCGGCGGTCTCGCAGGCAGTACCGTACTTGATGCAAAAGCTCCGATGATGATTTCCCGCAACTTTAAACCGGGCGGAACGCTTGCTATTAATCTCAAAGATATCACCAACGTAATGGCAACGGCTGACGCTCTGTCCGTACCGCTCGTGCTCACTGCCGAATTAAAAGAAATCATGCACAGCCTCAAGGCTACCGGCCATATCATGGATGACCACAGCGGCATTGTGCAGTTCTATGAAAATATCTCCGGCGTAACTGTCAAATCCCCGGATAAATAATCGTTTTATATTCAGCGGCCGGTATATATAAATCAGCCTTCTGCCGGCTGCTGAACCACCATTTTGCAAAGGAGCTTTACCGATGGAAAGAATATTGAAGTCTGAATTATTTAAAACTATAAAACCGATAGACGAATCTATGGTCAATGAACAGCTCTCTGCTGCTCTCAATACGCTGCACAAGAAAATCGTTGTACTAGATGATGATCCGACCGGCGTGCAGACGGTTCATGACGTATCCGTTTACACTGACTGGTCTGAGCAGTCTATTGCCGACGGCTTTGCTGAAACGAATCCCATGTTCTTCATCCTGACGAACTCCCGCGCTTTTACCGCTGAATACACTACAGAGGTACATAAAACGATAGCGCAGCGCATCGCAGCTGAAAGCGATAAGACAGGCAAGGACTTCATCATCATCAGCCGCAGTGATTCCACTTTGCGCGGCCATTATCCGCTGGAAACTAAAGTGTTAAAAGATACGGTTGAACAGCAGACCGGCAAAAAATACGACGGTGAAGTGCTCATGCCGTTTTTCAAAGAAGGCGGCCGCTTTACCGTGAACAATATCCATTACGTACAGGAAGGCGATTGGCTCGTGCCTGCCGGCATGACGGAATTTGCCAAGGATAAGACCTTTTCTTACAAATCGTCTCTGCTGCCTGACTACGTAGAAGAAAAAACTCACGGCGCGTACAAAGCAGCTGACACGACCTGCATCAGCCTCGATTCACTGCGCAGCTTTGATGTCGACAGCATCACCGCGCAGCTCATGGCGGTAAAGGATTTCAATAAAGTCGTGGTAAATGCCATTGACTACGTGGATGTAAAAGTCTTTGCTATCGCGCTCATCAAAGCTATCAACGCAGGCAGAAACTTCATGTTCCGCTCGGCCGCAGCTTTGACCAAAGTCATCGGCGGCGTCTCTGACAAGCCGCTTTTAAGCCGTGCCGAACTCGTTGCCGACAACAAAAACGGCGGTCTTATAATCATCGGTTCACACGTTAAAAAGACGACGGAGCAGTTCAACGAATTAAAAAAATGCAGCTGGGTTAATTTCATTGAATTCAACCATTTACTCGTATTAGAACCGGAAAAACTCCATGCCGAATTGCAGCGCATAATCACTGAAGCTGAAAATTCTATTAAAAACGGTCAAACTACGGCTGTATTCACCGGCAGAAAACGCCTCGATGTCGGTTCAGAAGAAGAATCGCTCAAAGTATCCGTAAAAATTTCTGAAGCTATCACCAGCATCGTTGACAAACTCTCCGTTCAGCCCAGCTTCATCATCGCCAAAGGCGGCATCACCTCCAGCGATGTAGGCACAAAAGGGCTGCACGTGCATAAAGCAAACGTAATGGGTCAGATCAAGCCCGGCATCCCCGTATGGCAGACTGGCGCAGAAAGCAAATTCCCCTACATGCCTTATATCATATTCCCCGGCAATGTCGGCACGCAGACAACGCTGCGCGAAATCGTCGAAGAACTCGACGGCAAGACGGTTTAAGCGAGGTGTATTATGCTCGTAAACTTACAGGAGATACTGGCGGTTGCCGATAAGGCAAATTGCGCTGTCGGCTCGTTCAATATCTACAACTTAGAAAGTATTTTAGCGGTAAAAGCAGCTGTTGAAAAAACGCATCAGCCTGTAATAATTTCATTCGGTGAAGGATATATGAATCATGCTCCGATTGAAGCGATCGCCGCCAGTGTCAGAGCACTGTTTTCTGATACGGATATACCTATCGTGCTTCACCTTGACCACGCTAAAGAGTTAACTTCCATAAAAAAAGCTCTTGCCTGCGGCTTCACTTCCGTGATGTATGACGGTTCGCGCCTGCCGCTAGAAGAAAACATCGCCAACACAAAAACGGCTGTATCACTGGCTCATGCACAAAATGCCAGTGTTGAGGGAGAACTTGGCTATCTCAATAACGAAGACGGCACCGGCGAAGGCTCTGCTCAATGCACCGGTGTAGAAGATGCGATAAAATACACAGTCGAAACGAATGTAGATGCACTTGCCATAGCCATCGGCAATGCTCACGGGCTGTATAAATCTAAGCCGCAGCTGCATTTTGACAGGCTCATAGAACTGCATGCCGCTGTGAAATGTCATTTGGTACTGCACGGCTCCTCCGGCATCAGCACGCCCGACCTGCAGAAAGCTATTGCATTGGGCATTAAAAAGTTCAACATCAATACGGAAGTCTCTACGACGGCTGTACAGGCTGCCAGAGAATACCTCCAAAGACACACATATGCAGAAGAACCGAATCTGCGTTTTGAAACGGTGCTTAAAGATGCACGCACACATATGACAGTAAAAATCATTGAATTCATACAGATATTTGCCGGCAAGAATTAATAGTAAACGGGCAGCCGATAAGGCTGCCCTTAAAAGAGGAGAGTTGTAATGAAATACGATGTAACAATCACAGGTATCGGAGATTTTACTCTGCAACTTTTGCAATTGCGTGAAAGTATGATCATTTTTGACAAAGATGTTCCCTACGAATATATAGATATGGTCATATCGCATACAAAAGGTGAAATTCACGGTGATATAGCAGTCGGCGATACCGTCGTTATAGCTGAACGAGAATATAAAATAACTGCCATCGGTGATACTGCGCTTAAAGACCTTGGCGAACACGGCCACTGCACTTTTATTTTTAACGGCTCCGGCATTGTCGAACAGCCCGGACAGATAGCTTTGTCCGGCAGAGGTATTCCGCGCGTCATGGTCGGCGATAAGATCACATTTGAATAAGGAGAATTGTATTTATGGAAAATACGACTTTTCTAGTGGCAACACTTTTATCCGCTATTATATTAGTAGTCGTGCTGATAATGAAGCTGCGCCTGCACGCTTTCGTCAGCCTCATCATAGCCTGCTTTTACGTCGGTGTAATGACCGGCATGCCTCTGTTAAAAATCTGTGCTTCCATCGAAGCCGGCATGGGCAGCACTTTGGGATTTCTCGCTACAGTGCTGGGATTCGGCAGCATCCTCGGCAAGATGCTGGAAGAATCCGGCGGTGCTGAACGCCTAGCACGCACATTGATAAACACACTTGGCAAAAAGCGCGCTAACTGGGCGATGATGATCGTCGGCCTCTTGACCGGTATCCCTGTATTCTTCCAAGTAGGCTTCGTCCTTTTAATTCCACTTGTAATCAGTGTTGCCCGCGCTACCGGCCTTTCCATCGTAGCGATCGGCGTGCCGATGGGTGTATCACTGCAGATAGTTCACTGCATGCTGCCGCCTCATCCTGCCGCTATGGCAATTGCCTCCACCTTGGGTGCTGACCTCGGCAAAGTCATCCTGCTAGGTCTTGCCGTCTGCATTCCCGCAGCTATCATCGGCGGTCCCATTTACTCCAAGCTGCTCAGCAAAAAAATTCATTCCGACTTAAAAGCACTGTCTGAACCGGCTGAACCTGTTCCTGACAGCGCACTGCCTAAATTCGGCATAACCTTGTTCACCATACTGCTGCCGATGATCATCATGGTAGGAAAAACCATCTTCGATTTGACTCCGCTCAAAGAATCTTCTTATGCAGAAATCGTCAACTTCATTGGCAACCCCATTACGGCCCTGCTGATTTCCGCCTTCTTCGCTTACTGGTCATTGGGACTAGCACGTGGCTTTGACCGCAATCAGCTCTTGAAATTCACTGAACAATGCTTTGGCCCTGTAGCCGGTATACTGCTCGTAATCGGCGCAGGCGGCGCGTTCAACAAAGTCCTGCTCGACAGCGGACTCGGAACTGAACTTGGCGCAATCCTAGCCAGCCTGTCGCTCAGCCCTTTGATTCTGGCATGGTTCGTCGCAGCCGTCATGCGCTTCTCCGTCGGTTCCGCTACCGTATCTATGATGACAGCAGCCGGCATCGTCCTACCGGTACTGCCTCAGTACCCCGGACTTGACCCCGCACTCGTCGCACTCGCTGTCGGCTCCGGCGCAATCTGCTTCTCACACGTAACCGACTCTGGCTTCTGGATCGTCAAAGAGTACTTCGGCATCTCCGTCGTCGACGCTCTCAAATCGTACACCCTTGCCACATGTTTGTCATCTGTGGTCGCTATCTGCATTACCTTACTGCTCTCCACAGTGATTTAACAAATTAACAACAAAAGGGATCTATAATAAAGGCTGTAGTCTTGAATAATAAAGACTACAGCCTTATTTTTGTTCTATATTTGATTG
>CATYZV010000157.1 GCA_958415865.1 uncultured Selenomonadaceae bacterium | reverse complement strand
CAAATACGAAGAACTGTGTAGAGGGCTTTTGGCAAACCCTTTGAGAATAAAAGTCGGCTGATAATCTTGGCTGAGCTTCTCAAGAAATCCCTACCTTTAGGTATGGGGAGTGTCAATTGTAAAGAAATTTTTATTTCAGGGGATGTCTCCATATGATAGCGGAAAATTACAAGAGTGTAAAAGAAAATATTGAAAAGAGCAAGCAGCATCGCCATAACGTCATCAGCGATGATGTGCAGCTAGTAGCTGTAACGAAGTTTCATGATGTGGAAGCGATGCACGAAGCGATCGCTGCGGGCGTGGATGTAGTCGGTGAAAACCGCGTGCAGGAAGCTGAGAAAAAATACGCAGTGCTCGGCAATGCAGTTAGATGGCATCTGATAGGCCACTTGCAGACGAATAAGGTCAAGCACGCTGTGAAGATATTCGACATGATCGAATCGGTCGACAGCATCAAGCTGGCGCAGGCCATCGACAAAGAAGCGGAAAAGCTCGGAAAGCTCCAGCATATTTTAGTGCAGGTCAATCTGATAAAAGAAGCCTCCAAGACAGGCGTATACCTAGAAGACTTGGATGCACTGCTGGAGTGCATCGACGCTCTGCCCAATTTAAAGCTCAACGGGCTGATGTTCATCGCGCCGATTGAAGAAAATGTGGAAGATGTCCGCCCGATGTTCGCCAAGATGTACAAGCTGTTCAGGGATGTGCAGCAAAGAGGCTACAAGACGGCCGATATAAAGTACCTTTCCATGGGAATGACCCACGATTACCAAGTAGCAGTCGAAGAGGGCGCAAATATCGTGCGCGTGGGCACGGCGATCTTCGGACCGCGCCAGTACTGATGATTTAGGAGGAATAAAAATGGGCATTGTAGATAAATTTCGCAAGATGACCGGCGGCGAGCAGCCGAATGAAGAATATGAAGAAGAATACGCTGAAGAGCAGGCTCAGCCCCAGCCGCAGGAACAGCAGCAGGAAGCACGTCCCGGCTCGGATAAAGTAGTGCGCTTCCATAATAAGACGAAAGCGGGCAATCAGCTCAAGGTAATGGTCATTGAGCCGACTTCGTTTGACGATGCCCAGCAGGTGGCAGACCATATCAGAAACCATAAGCCGGTCGTGGTCAATTTTGAAAATACGAACGGCGATATTGCAAAGCGCATTATCGACTTCATAAGCGGCACGACGTACGCTCTGTCCGGCGATATCAAGAAAGTCGGCAAGAATGTATTCATGTGCGCTCCTGACAATGTCAGCGTAAACTTCGCTGAGGAAGTGGCAAAGTCTACGCGCAAGTCGACAATGCCTTGGGAAGATTAATTAAAAATTAAAGGGATGATAGATATAAATGGCAGACCGTGAAAAGATAATACGTTTTTACCGCGGCACTGAAGGCGAGGAAACTGCCGTAAAGCTCGTCGACGCTGCCGAAGCCGTCAACAAGACGCGCAAATTCCGCACGAGCGATTTTCTCGACCCGTACGGCTGTGAAATAGCTGAAACGGTAGCGGCGAGCTACGAGAATATCAAAGTGGATTTCAACGGCGGCTACGTGGGAGCAGAACGCCAGTGCGCCTGCTTTGTGCACGAAGACTTTGCCGGAACGCCTGCTTTCGATATAGCTGTAGTCAAAGCAGAGTGGAATGATAAGTTCTGCCGCCTGTCGCACCGCGACGTGCTCGGTGCCCTCATGGGGCTGGGCATCAAGCGTGAACAGCTGGGAGATCTGCTCGTTTCGATGGGCATGGTCAAGATCATCTGCACCGGCAAAATGGCAGGCTACATCGTGCAGAATCTCACTCAGATAGGCTCAGCACACGTCAGCTGCGCTATGGATTCACTCGACACGATAGCACCGCGCGAGGAGCGCTGCAAGGAGATAACTTCCACAGTGGCATCCCTGCGTATCGACTCCGTAGCTGCGGCAGGCTTCGGCTCGTCGCGCAGCAAGATGGCGGCAAATATCGACACGGATAAGCTCAAGCTGAACTGGCAGAGCGTCAAGAGTGCCTCGCAGGCAGTCAAGCAGGGCGATGTCATCTCCATAAGAGGACGAGGCCGCATGGAAGTGGCTGAAATCCGCGGCACGACGAAAAAAGGCCGCACGGTAGTCGTGCTAAAACGATATATTTAAGAGAGGGCTGTCTTTGTGTTTATGTGCATTGTACTGGCTGCGGCCATCATCGCAGCAGATCAGTTTTTAAAATACGCTGTCGTCTCTGAGATGACGCTGGGACAGTCTATCTCCGTCATACCCGGCATACTGCATCTGACGTACATCGAAAATGCCGGTGCCGCTTTCGGCATATTAGAGCATCAGAGATGGCTGTTCATCGCAGTAGCAGTGGTGCTGATAGCCGCTGCTGTCTATTTTCACCGGCAGGTAAGCCGCTTGAAGCTCAGCAATAAAATCGCCGTGGCAATGCTGACAGGCGGGGCAGTCGGCAATATGATAGACCGAATTCACATCGGCAGAGTCATTGACTACATCGACTTTCGCGTCTGGCCGATTTTCAATTTTGCCGATATAGCCATCGTGCTGGGCTGTGCCTTCATCATATGCAGCCTGCTGTTTTCCCGTGAGGAGAGTAGAGCATGAGCAGACAGTTTTTGATAAATGAAGAAGGTGCAGGCAGGCGCATCGACGCTTTCCTCGCCGGACAGCCGGACAGCCCGTCGCGCTCTGCCATTCAAAAAATGCTGGCAGACGGCGACATCACTGTCAACGGAGCTGTCAAGCACGCCAATTACAAGCTGCGCTGCAATGATCTTATTGTAATGGATTTTAAGCCGCCGCAGGAAATAGAAGTGCTGCCGGAGGACATACCGCTCGATGTGCTCTACGAGGATGAAGACATCATCGTCATCAACAAAGCGCGGGGCATGGTCGTGCATCCTGCTGCCGGAGTGAATAGCGGCACGCTCGTCAACGCGCTGCTGCATCACTGCCGCGGCGGGCTTTCCGGCATCAACGGCAAGATACGCCCCGGCATCGTCCACCGCCTCGACAAAGATACTTCCGGCGTGATGGTGGCGGCAAAAAATGATCTGGCTCATGCCAGCCTGGCAGAGCAGATCGGCAGCAAGACGGCTGTCAAGGAGTATCTGGCACTCGTCCACGGCAAGATAACCGAGGACAGCGGCAGGATAGAAGGCAATATAGGCCGCCATCCTACTGACCGCAAGAAAATGGCTGTCGTAACTTCCGGCGGCAAGCCCGCCACGACATTATTCAAGGTATTGGAGCGGTACCCGGACTGCACCTATGTGCAGTGCCGTCTGTTGACCGGCAGGACGCATCAGATACGTGTCCACATGGCTTATATCGGCCATCCGCTGATCGGAGACCCTAAGTACTGCGCCGGCAAGAATAAATTCTCCATCAAAGGGCAGGCACTCCATTCGCACAGCCTGACCTTGAAGCACCCGCGCACGGGCGAGGTCATGACATTTACCGCACCTGTGCCGGAGGATATGCAGAAGCTGCTCAATTACTTTAGGCAGAAAAAATAAAAAGAACAGGATGTGATTTTAATGGCTCAATTAATCGAAAAGACTGTTGTCATGGATGCGCAGGCAATACAGAGAGCTTTGACGCGCATCGCTCATGAAGTGCTGGAAAAGAACCGCGGCACGGAAGGGCTTATAATCGTGGGCATAAGAAAGCGCGGCGTGCCTCTGGCTGAACGCCTCGCGGACATCATCGGCACCATCGAAGGCGAAAAGCCGCATATGGGCGTGCTCGACATCACTTTGTACAGAGATGATCTGTCGCATATCGCTTATCAGCCGATCATCCAGGAAACGCATATCGACGAAGACATCACGGACAAGACCATCGTGCTGGTCGATGATGTGCTCTACACCGGCAGGACCATCCGCGCTGCACTCGACGCTCTGATCGACTTGGGCAGGCCCAAGAAGATTCAGCTAGCAGTGCTGATTGACCGCGGCCACCGCGAACTGCCCATCCGCGCAGATTACGTGGGCAAGAACGTGCCTACGGCTACGCGCGAAGCCGTGGAAGTAAAGCTCAACGACACCGACGGCTGTGAAAAAGTATTCATCGGCGAATACACAAAATAATATTTCTTTGAAATAAAAAGGCTTAATACTTCAGCCCGTGAGAGCTGAGGCATTAAGCCTTTTGCTTTTTTAATTCAATAGAGATCGCGCAGATGCCTGCCTACAGAGCCGAAATCGCTCATGCTGCCTTTGATGTCGATATTGCCGCGCCCGTCGACGTATTTTTCCAGTTTGCGCTTGACGCGCTGCAGGGCGTTGTCGATGGACTTCACATGGCGGTGCAGTTCAACGGCTATTTCCTGATACGATTTGCCGTCCAGATAAGCCATCAGTACTTTCCATTCCAGATCGCTCAGGAGCTTTTCCATCTTGTCCTCGATGTCGAGAAATTCTTCGCGGTGGATCATCATCTCTTCAGGGTCGATGACGACGGAACCGGAGAGCACATCCATGAGCGTGCGGTCAGATTCTTCATCGTAGATGGGCTTGTTGAGAGAGACGTAAGAGTTGAGCGGTATGTGCTTTTGGCGCGTCGCCGTCTTGACGGCAGTGATTATCTGGCGCGTTATGCACATCTCAGCAAAAGCCCTGAAGGACGAGAGCTTGTCGCTGCGGAAATCGCGCACGCCTTTATAAAGCCCGATCATTCCTTCTTGAATGATATCCTCTCTGTCCGCCCCGATCAGAAAATAGGCTCGTGCCTTTACACGTACCAGATTGCGGTACTTCTTTATGATATAATCGAGTGCGACATCATCGTGTTCTTCTTTGATTTTGCCAACGATTTCCTCATCGGTCATCTGTTTTAAACGGCTGATTTTTGCGTCTAATTCTTTGCTGTTATCCATATTGATCGCACTGCTCCTAAAAAAACGAGATCGTCTATTATCATTAGATTATAAATTGAATTATACCATTATGCTGACAGCTCAGTCAAGACAATGGACTGGCTGATTATTTCATCTTCATGAAGATTTAATATCGTTAAAGTATAATGAAAAACAAGGAGACATTTGATATAATAAGTCTATAA
>CATYZV010000156.1 GCA_958415865.1 uncultured Selenomonadaceae bacterium | reverse complement strand
TTAAATATTTATCGGGCTTATATCCCCATAGATAAATCTAGGGGTCTTACGCCCAAAAATGATAAGGCTGTAAACGGAACCATTGACGGAGAGAAATAGAAAGGTGAGTTGGGCTTATGAGCGCAGACAGCGTGCATGATGACTTTGTAGAACGAGTCCGTTCTTCCACGGATATACTATCTGTTATATCCGGCTACGTCCATCTAAAAAAGCGCGGCAACCGCTACTGGGGCTGCTGCCCCTTTCACAATGAAAAAACACCTTCGTTTTCGGTAATTCCCAATCAGGGTTTCTTTTACTGCTTCGGCTGCCATGCCGGCGGCAACGTATTCAAATTCATTTCACTGATAGAAAATATTTCGTATTACGAAGCGATAAAACTGCAGGCGCAGCGGCTCAATATACCGATTCCGACGTACCGCCGCAGCCCGCATGAGCTTGCGCGCGAAAAAGAACGCAAATCGCTGCTGCAGGTCCATGAGCTTGCCGGGACATTCTTTCACAACTGCCTGACGCGCACGGCTCTAGGTGCTGCCGGGCGCGATTACTTCAAACGCCGCGGCATTGATGATGCCACAATTGAAAAATTCAAGCTCGGCTTTGCCCCCAATCTCTGGGACAAGCTGCTGAACTCTTTCACCAAGCGCGGCGTACCGCCTGAACTGCTGGCAAAAGCAGGGCTTATCACCGTCAAAGAGTCCGGCGGGCAGTACGACCGCTTTCGCAACCGCATAATAATTCCTATTACTGACGAATACGGCCATATCTGCGGCTTTGGCGGGCGCGTCATCACCGACCGCGATTCGCCCAAATACTTAAATTCACCGGAAACACCTATATTCAACAAGCGCAATCTGCTGTTCGGTCTGGACAAGGCACAGAAAGCTATCAAGGCGAAGAATTTCTCCATCGTCGTCGAAGGCTATATGGATGCTATCGCCCTGCAGAGCCACGGCATTGACAACGCGGTAGCTTCTCTAGGCACCTCTTTTACCCAGCAGCAATGCCGCAAGCTGCTGCGCTTTTCGCCCCGCATTTACTTTTGCTACGACAGCGACAGCGCAGGTCAGTCAGCGACGATGCGCGCGCTTGCCATCGCTTCAAGCAGCGGTGCTTCCGTGCGCGTGCTGAGCATACCCGACGGCAAAGACCCGGATGAGTTCCTGCAAAAACACGATGCTGCCGATTTTTACGCTCTTATCGACAAGGCACTGCCGCTGATGGAATTTCAGCTTCGATACGTCTTAAAAACGACCGACAGCAGCACACTTGAAGGCAAGCTGACCGCTGTAAACAGATTGATGCCCCTTTTGGCAAATATAACAAATACCGTGGAGCGCAATGAATACATCATCCGCATCTCCAACGTGCTGGGCATAGATGAAGGTGTCATCCGCAGCGACCTCCAGCGGCACAATCCTGCTGCCGATTTTAATCCTGCTCCTCTGCCACGCCAAAACCCGCGCAGTTTAACGCCTGACCGCGGCGGTGCACTGACCCGTGCCGGCCGCTGGCTCATTAAAAAGGCATGGTATGAGTACGGTGTCCTCGACTATATTCTAAACCTTATCCCCGCAGAATCTTTTCCCGATAAGCTGCACGCAGAAATCCTCACTTATATGCAAAATGCAAGCTTAGCACAGCAGCCGTTTTCCGACACAGCAGCTGCCGAAGTACTCAGCGACGAGGCATATACGGAGCTGTCGCACTGCCTTGTGGATGATATAACGGCAGAAGATGATGTACAGTTCACAGAGGACTGCATAAAATCCATGCGCCGCTGCTATCTCAAGACCAGCTATGAAAAACACCGCCTGCTCGCCGATGAACTGCAGCGCAGAGGCGATCCGAAATTCATCCAAGAACTTCAGCTAAGCCAGCAGATACGCACGGAACTGGATACATTATAGCCTTGAATTCATTTTTTATAATATTTTTCCGATAAAGCAAATTGCAAACCATACCTTGTATGACCTTATACCTAAGAGGAGGCACGTATATAAATGGCTAAAGCAAAGAAAACAACTACTAAAGCTGTCAAAAACGAAACTCTTGCCGCAGCTGCCAATGCTAGCTTTGATGCTGTCAATAAACTGCTCGACAAGGGCAAAAAAGCTGGCTTCCTGACATACAATGAAATCATGGAAGCACTCCAGTCGCTCGATATGACACCCGATGAAATCGACGAATTATACGATACATTCACCAAACGCGGCATAGATATCGTAGATGACGGCAAAGACAACAATGACAATGACGATGCCGACGTAAAAGACGATGAATTGGACATCGACCTCAGCATTCCTGAGGGCATCAATATAGACGACCCCGTCAGAATGTATCTCAAAGAAATCGGCCGCGTGCCTCTTTTATCCGCCGATGAAGAAATAAAGCTCGCCAAACGCATGGAAGACGGCGATGTCGAAGCACAAAAACGCCTCGCCGAAGCAAACCTGCGCCTCGTCGTCAGCATAGCAAAACGATATGTCGGCCGCGGCATGCTGTTCTTGGATCTGATTCAGGAAGGCAATCTCGGCCTCATCAAAGCCGTAGAAAAATTCGACTACAACAAAGGCTATAAATTCAGCACGTACGCAACGTGGTGGATCCGTCAGGCAATCACCCGCGCCATCGCCGACCAGGCACGCACCATCCGCATACCGGTGCACATGGTTGAGACGATCAACAAGCTCATCCGCGTATCGCGCCAGCTCCTGCAGTCGCTCGGACGCGAACCTACCCCGGAAGAAATCGCTAAAGAAATGGATGTCAGCGTCGAACGCGTCCGCGAAATCATGAAGATAGCTCAAGAACCCGTGTCTTTGGAAACGCCTATCGGCGAAGAAGAAGATTCCCATCTCGGCGACTTCATCGAAGACCACGACGCGCCCGCACCGGCAGAAGCAGCTTCCTTCGTGCTCTTGAAGGAACAGCTGGAAGACGTGCTCGACACCTTGACCGAACGCGAAGAAAAAGTACTGCGCCTGCGCTTTGGGCTGGATGACGGCCGCGCACGCACGCTGGAAGAAGTAGGACAGAACTTCGGCGTAACGCGCGAACGCATCCGCCAGATAGAAGCAAAAGCACTGCGCAAGCTCCGCCATCCGAGCCGCAGCAAAAAATTGAAGGATTTTCTCGAATGATGATAAAACCTCCGCTCTAAACTCCAAGCGGAGGTTTTTTTCTGCCCGAAATACAAAGAGCAGCCGACCGGACAAACCGGCAGCTGCTCTTCGTATCTAGGGAGATATATATTTATCAATCACAGAACGCCCCATCTGCGGGTATAATCGAGATGGATGGAAAATTCATGATTGGAAATTCCTGCATCGTGCAGTATTTTCTTTATGGCAAACGCCTCTACATCGTCAGCGTAGGCGATGATCCTGTTCTTGCGGCGCAGCAGTTTAAAGCCCTGCTGCTGCAATACAGCAGCGATCTTGTGCACCCGCGCCAGCTGCTGCTGAATTTGCTCGATATAGCTCTGCAGCTTTGCCATGCTGTACGCTTCCTCTCCGCCAATGTCGTGCGGCAGTTCCACTACGACTTGCGTAACATACGTAACCATGCTGTTTGTGCAGACTGCACTGTTGCTATTCATACAGAATCATTCCCCTCGCCGTAAAATATAAAATCAAAGTGAATTCCAGAAGTTTACGAATACCACATTGGACAAGAAGTATCCAAGCGGAACGTTGATTACTACGCCGATAGCAAATGCTGCCAACGGTTTCCAGCCGACTGAACTGAGTTCTCTAAAGCGCGTCGTAAGACCGATGGACAAAAAGGTCCAGGTGAATGCCCAGCCGCGCAGATTCTTGATAACGCCGAGCACATCCTTGCTGTAAGCACCGCCTGCATTTTGCAGATATACAATCACGAGCGATACGATTACGGACGCTGCGACGAAGCCGAGCACGAATTTCGGGAAGCGGTGCCAAATTTCACCGATGCTGATTCTTTCAGCGTCTTTAGCAGCTGTCTTTTCCCAAAGAGTAACCGACAGCACTGCGGCAACGAGTGCCCAGATGCCGACGAAGATATCGCGGCCTACGACTTTCATAAGAGTGAAAGCCTGAATAGCTACTTCATGACCTACGGCAGCAGCGGCGGCAAAGCCGGCTGCATCAGCAAATTCAGACGTGCCTATCCATGCGCCCGTAGCACCTGCACCCATTCCGAGGAAACGTGCCGCAACAGGCAGAGCAAAGATCATGACGATAGCAAAAAGGATTACCAGAGTGATAGCAACGGAAACGTGCTGCTGCTTAGCACGGCAGGAGCTGCCGATAGCGATCGCAGCCGACACGCCGCAGATAGAGCCGCCTGCACCGAGTGTCGCACCGAAGCGCGGGTCGAGCTTGAAGATTTTCGTCGCTGCTAAGTAGATTACCATAAATGTCGTTACAGCTACGATAGTAGCCTGCAAGATAGCTACCGGGCCGGCAGTCAAAATAACCGTCAAAGGAAGCGTAGCACCCATGAATACCACACCGGTTTTTACGTAAAACTCAGTGCGCAGTGCGCTGTGCAGCCAATCCGGCAGCTTGGCGAAGTTGCCGATGATAAGACCTAGTATCAAAGCGATGAACGCTGCTTCAAACTGCAAATCTTTGAACAGCTGATTGGTGCTCAGTACATTTACGATAAGCGACAGAACGTATAAAGCCGTAAAACCTAAGAAAAACTGTTTGGATTTATATCCGAGAAACTTGCCTGCTATGGAGAACAGCACTGCAAAAACTATATATAAGTACAAAATATTGGCGATGCCGCTCGTCTTGCCGGTGAAAGCCTTTGCTACATCAAGCCCGCTCCAGCCTGCAAAGCCTACAGCCAGCCCTTTAAATGCGCCGAACACGCCCGTTATGTAAGCCAGCGACAGCAGAATTACTGCGCCCAAGCCTACGATAATAGCCCAGGAATCTTCCTTAGCATACCATTTATCCATTGTAAAACCTCCTGCTCAATTAAATAAATCGAAATTTAGATCTGTAATATAACATGGGACAGACACACATTCGGCTATCTTTATCAATATAGAAAGAATACATTATTATCCTCCTCCAAATC
>CATYZV010000155.1 GCA_958415865.1 uncultured Selenomonadaceae bacterium | reverse complement strand
GCTAAATACAGATTACATAATTTCTGTTTATAATAAAACCAACTTAGAAAACAAGCAGAGGAGTAATCAATATGAATGAATTATCTCGACGCAGTTTCTTTAAATTGGGTGCCAGTGCTGCACTCGGCATGGTAATGCTCAACTTCAGCGGCATCACCGGCAAGGCTCTGGCTCAGGGCACGACACCGAAAAATTTAAAATTCAAGCCCGTATCACTCAAAGACCTGCCGGCGGCTCGTGCAGCAGCCGATTCATCTGAGCTGGTTCATCGCTCCTTGAATTATATAAAATCATCTGTAAATAAAATTTCCGACACCGGGCTGCGCGCCAAAACTATGAATCTCATCGAAGATTCGCGCCCGACCTTCATGCAGATGTACCAAAGCGCGACCGATATCACGAATGTCTACAATAAATTAGCTGATGCCGGTCTCGTAAAAGCCGATAAGATCAGCCCCGAACAGCTCTTTCCGCCCATCGCGGCGTTTAGCGGCGCAGTCAAACGCCCGCCGGACTTTCTCGGCGCACCCGGCAGCGGCTACGGCAGCCATCACGCCTATCCCGGCGGTCTCTGCACTCACGTAGCCTCCAATCTCTCCATCACGGAAGGCATCGTCAACACGTATAAAAATATCTTCGGCTACGAAGTAAACAACGATATCGCCCTGTCCGGTCAGGCACTGCACGACCTCGCCAAGCCTTGGGTCTTCCAGTGGAACGAAGACGGCTCCTGCCTGCCTGAATACACCATCGCCGATACGGGTGCTCACCATATACTCAGCATTGCCGAAGCTATGTTCCGCGGTATGCCCGCTGAAGAAATAGTCGCTCAGGCGTGCGCTCACAACCATCCCGGCAGCCCCAAAGACGAATCAGTAGTAGTCGGCTACATCAAAGCCGCTGCCATCATCGCTCAAAAAAATCCCGTTTCCTACGGAGTACTCGATAAGACGGGCAGTGCCATTCCTACGCCGCACCATCAAGAAGGCTACATCGTCCACCTCGGCGACCATGACTGGGTGCTCAGCGTAGATGCTGCTCAGCAGATGGTCAAAGCACTGAAAGAAATCGCTCAGAAAGACTACGGCTTCACTGACAGCGACCTCGGCGGAGCGAAGTTCAACAACTTCCGCAATTACATCGGCTCGCAGGTTTCCTTCATGCTCCTGCACAATCTTCTCGCCCAAAACGGCATGAACGATCTGCGCCGCCTCGTCGGTCAGATTGTAACAAAATAACCAATCCCAACTCCTCAATGTTATATATATTAAAACCACAGCTTCTCTATCGGCTGTGGTTTTTTTCTGCCCTGATTTTATTAATGCAAAAGAAAAGACTCAGCTGCATCGCTTATGCAGCCGAGCCTGATATATCAGCCCAAAGTTTTTGCGCTGACGGTTTTAATGCCGAAGATGAAGTAGAGCACGTGGATTATCCATGCCGCTGCCATTGCCAGCGCGCCCATGATATTGAACGGCATCAAGATGAAAGCCGCCGCCATCATAGCCGTTACCATCGTCATTATCTTCAGCTTGGAACGCAGAGTCATCGCTCTATTTTGAACGAAATTCTCTAAGTGCTTTTTATAAAAACTCGATTGCACAAACCAGCTGTGCAGCCGCCTAGAGCTTTTGGCAAAGCAAAACAGCGTGATCATATAAAAAGGCACCGTAGGCAAAATGGGCAGCACTATGCCTATCGTACCCAGAGCAAAGCTCAATAGACCGAGTGCCATCCACAGCCAGCGCACAATGCCCCTGCTTTTTCGTAAGTGCATTTTTTTATCCCCTCTATAAAACAGCATGAACTTCATACGCTTATATTATATAGAAGAATTAATTCTCATTCAACATCATAAAATATCAATGGTGAGAAAAACCCTCACCCGTAACTTCATTGGCATCGGAGATTATGAAAAATGCCTTGTGGTCGATGTCGAGCGTCAATTCACGTATGCGGCTGACCTGGCGCATCGTTACGACGGCATAGACTATTTTCCTATCGCGCCGCGTATAGCCGCCCTGCCCGTAGAGAAAAGTAACGCCGCGGTCGAGTTCTACCATTATAGCATCGGCAATTTCTTCCGGCTTTTCTGTCATTATAATTACGGACTTGCGCGTGTCGAAGCCGGCTATGAATTTATTCGTCAGAACTCCGGCGATGTACATGCAGATAAAGCTGTAAGCAGCGATATTGTAGTCGAACATCCAAATGCCGGAGAGAATTATCAGGCAGTCGAGCAGGAAGATCATCGTGCCGATATTGTACGAATACAATTTCTTTATCAGCGCGGCAATCACATCTACGCCGCCCGTATTGCAGTTGCAGCGGAATATCAGCCCGTAGCCTGCCCCGGAGACGACGCCGCCGATGACGGCACACAGTATCGGCTCAGTCAGCGGCGGATACGCCGTCAAAAACGATGTCGCATCGAGCGCGAAGGAAAATATTACCGTGCCCAAAATCGTATCGAAAAAATACAGCCTGCCGAAGTATTTCCAAGCGATGTACAGAATAGGTATGTTAATCACAAAGTTCATCGCGCCGATGGGCAGCCCGAACAAATAGTACAGCACCAGCGCAATACCCGATACGCCGCCCGAGATGAAAT
The DNA here is from genome assembly GCA_958415865.1 of uncultured Selenomonadaceae bacterium. Lineage (GTDB taxonomy): Bacteria > Bacillota > Negativicutes > Selenomonadales > Selenomonadaceae > Megamonas. The sequence goes on along the minus strand of CATYZV010000155.1, from coordinate 2,466 downwards.
TCATCGGTATCAAAAACAGATTGTACGCGGCCGCAGCCAGAAAAGAGCCTGCCACGATTATCACATACCGCATTATATGTCTTGCCACAGTAAAACCTCCTAAAAAATACGTTCTATCAAAACTATACTATGGCAGTTTTCATTTAGCAAATTAATTTTGAGTAAAGCAAAAGCAGGCTCTGCTATAGGGCAGAACCTGCTTTTTTTATAGCTGTATGCCGGTGAAGCCGGAACAGTGATTAGTAATCAGTTTTTAGTGATCAGTTTTCGGCTTTTTCTTTTTTCTTGGCTACAGTCGTGCGGATGGAGAGTTCACGCAACTGTTTTTCGTCTACGGAAGACGGAGCCTGGGTCATCAGGCAGCTTGCGCTCTGAGTTTTCGGGAACGGAATGACATCGCGGATGGTCTTGCATTTTGCCATGAGCATAACCATGCGGTCGAGGCCGAATGCGAGGCCGCCGTGCGGAGGAGTGCCGTATTTGAATGCGTCGAGCATGAAGCCGAATTTTTCGTGAGCCTGTTCAGGCGTGAGGCCGATTGCTTCAAATACTTTTTCCTGCGTGTCGCTGTTGTAGATACGCAGGCTGCCGCCGCCGATTTCTACGCCGTTCAATACCATGTCATAAGCTTTTGCCTTTACGCGGCCGGGATCGCTCATGAGGTACTGGATATCTTCATCGCGCGGAGCGGTGAACGGATGGTGCATTGCCTTCCAGCGTTTGTTTTCTTCGTCGTATTCAAACATCGGGAAGTCTACAACCCAGAGGAATTTGTATTCGTTTTCGTTGATGAGGCCGCGGCGGCGTGCCATTTCAAGGCGCAGTTCGCCGAGTGCCTGAGCTACGACAAGGCGTTTGTCTGCTACTACGAGCAGCAGGTCGCCTGTCTTGGCACCGGTAGCTTCTTTGATCTTGGCAAAGGTTTCTTCGCTGTAGAATTTCTTGAACGGGGATTTGATTTCCTTTTCCGTGTACTGAATCCAAGCGAGGCCTTTTGCACCGTAACGCTGTGCGTATTCAACGAGGCCGTCGAGTTCGCGGCGCGGAATATTGGCATAGCCGTCGACTTTGATGACTTTGACCTGTCCGCCGTTTTCAAGCACGGATTTGAATACCTTGAAGTCGGAGCCTTTGACGTATTCGGAGATGTCCTGCAGTTCCATGCCGAAGCGGATATCAGGCTTATCGGAGCCGAATCTGTCCATAGCTTCGTCCCAGCTCATGCGCAGAAACGGAGTCTGTACTTTTTCGCCGATAGTTTCTTCAAACAGGCCTTTTACGAGACCTTCCATCAGCGTCAGGATATAATCCTGATCGACAAAGGACATTTCGATATCGAGCTGCGTGAATTCAGGCTGGCGGTCAGCGCGCAGGTCTTCATCGCGGAAGCAGCGCACGATCTGGAAGTACTTTTCATAGCCTGCTACCATCAAAAGCTGCTTGAAGATCTGCGGAGACTGCGGCAGAGCGTAGAACTTGCCGGGGTTTACGCGGCTGGGCACGAGGTAGTCGCGCGCGCCTTCAGGCGTGCTCTTGGTCAGCATCGGCGTTTCGATTTCCAAGAAGCCGTGATTGTCGAAGTAATCGCGCATCAGTTTCGTAACGCGGTGGCGCAGCATGATGTGCTGCTGCATTTCGGGACGGCGCAGATCGAGATAGCGGTATTTGAGACGCACGTTTTCATCTACGTCGATATTGTCCTGAATGTAGAACGGAGGGGTTTTGGCTTTATTTAAAATGCGCAGTTCTTCGCAGTAGATTTCGATTTCACCCGTATCCATATGCGGATTGATCGTTTCTTTAGAGCGCAGCGATACTTTGCCGCGCGCTGCTACTACGAATTCAGAACGCAAAGATTCTGCTTTCGGGAACTGGTCTGCACCGATTTTGTCTTCAGCGAATACGAGCTGAACGAGACCGGATCTATCGCGCAGGTCGATAAAAATCAGCCCGCCATGGTCGCGGCGGTGGGATACCCAGCCGCAGACTACGACTTCCTTGCCTTCGTTATTGGCACGGAGCTCGCCGCAGTGATGCGTTCTTTTCATGCCTTCCATTGTTTCCATTTGTAAAATTCCACCTCAAAAATCAATTAAATTTATTTCACGATGAGCGTGCCGAGCTTCTGCGGCAGTTCATCTGTGGAGAGCGTTTCCTGTGTGCTGTCAGCCATGTTGCGCAGCACGACTGTATTGTTTGCCAATTCATCTTCGCCGATGATCACGGTAAATGCGGCGTTGGCTTTATTCGCCTGCTTCATCTGCGCTTTCATGCTGCGGCCGGCAAAGTCCATCATAGCCTTAAAGCCGCGGCGGTGCAGGTCAGCGAGAATGGCAAAAGCCTTCGTCTGCACTTTATCGCCCAGAGCGACGATAAACACATCTGTCTTATCTTCATTCTTGGGCAGCAGCTTCTGCATTTCAAGAGCCAGCAGCACGCGTTCTAAACCTGTTGCAAAGCCGACAG
>CATYZV010000154.1 GCA_958415865.1 uncultured Selenomonadaceae bacterium | reverse complement strand
CCCAATCATGAGAGATGAGCTTTTTATTTTCATTTAAATAACTTTATCAGCTATTATTTATTGAAGATATTCTTCAATGCCTGTTTGTTAACATCGCGGTTGAGCTGTGCGAGGTAAGTCGTCAGCTTGATGTGTTTCGGGCAGACTTCTACGCAGTTCTGGCTGTTGCCGCAGCTGGTGATGCCGCCTTTTTCCATGAGGGCATTGAGACGTTTTTCTTTGTCAAATTTGCCGAACGGATGCAGGTTGAAGAGGTAAGCCTGTACAGTCGGTGCAGGTCCGATGAAGTCGGAGGAAGGACCGACGTTAGGGCATGCTTCGAGGCAGCAGCCGCAGGTCATGCAGTGGGAGATTTCGTATGCCGTAGTAGCAACGTTCGGGTCCTGAATAGGAGCTTCGCGGTTTTCCCAGCTGCCGTCGATGCGGATCCAGCCCTGGATGCGTTTGAGGCTTTCAAACATTACAGTGCGGTCGATCAGAAGGTCGCGGATTACGGGGAAAGTGCGGGCCGGTGCGATGCGGATCGGCTGAGGGAGCTTGTCGATCAGGGATGCGCAAGCCTGGCGTGCACGGCCGTTGATTACCATCATGCAGGCACCGCATACTTTTTCGAGGCAGTTGCATTCCCAAACGACAGGAGTGGTTTTCTTGCCGTCTTTCGTTACAGGGTTTTTCTGAATTTCCATCAGTGCTGCAACGACGTTGAGTGCCGGGCGGTAGGGAATTTCAAATTCTTCAGTGTAAGGTTTGCTCGTGGGGCTGTCCTGGCGTTCAATAATGAGATGTACGGTTTTCTTAGTATCTGCCATTAGTGTTTTCCTCCTTTAGAAACATCATAACGACGCGGACGAGGTTTGATTAAGGAGTGGTCGAAGTCGATATAAGTGATCTTGGGTTCGCAGGTTTCAGGATCCATATCAACGATAGTAGTCTTCATGAATTTTTCATCGTTACGAGTCGGGAATTCTTCTTTGTAATGAGCACCGCGGCTTTCATCGCGCAGGCGTGCTGCTTTGCAGACAGCCAGAGCGTAGATGATCATGTTGCGGAGCTGACGGACGAACATAGCTTCCTGGTTAGCCCAGCGTCCTTTATCGGTAAGGCCGATGTGATCCCATTTCTTGAGGATCTTTTTAATGCCTTCATAGCAGAAGTCGAGGTCTTTGTTGATGCGTTCGATGGTAACGTACTTGAGCATGAGTTCGGAAAGTTCATGATGCAGTACATGAGCGTTTACTTCGCCGTCCATGTTCATGATCTTTTCAAATTCGTCAACGGTTTTCTGCTTAGCAGCTTCGAGTTCTGCATCAGTCAGAGCGTCGCCGTTGTCTTCAGCGAGCATATTGCCTTCTACGTTCCAGTCGTCGTCGCCGTTTGCCCAGCGCAGTGCTTCAGGACCGGAGATGGTGCCGGAATGTGCTGCGGACAGCAGGGAGTTTGCGCCGAGGCGGTTTGCACCGTGGTACTGGTAGTCGCATTCGCCGGAAGCGAACAGGCCGGGGATATTCGTTCTGTGCTTGCGGTCAACCCAGATGCCGCCCATGGAGTAGTGAACGGACGGGAAGATCTGCATCGGAACTTTGCGGGGATCGTCGCCTACGAATTCTTCGTAGATTTCCATGATACCGGCGAGTTTGCGGTTCAGGTAGTCAGCAGGGATATGGGAGAGGTCGAGGTATACGCGGTTTTCGCCGTTGATGCCCAGGCCCATATGAACGCATACTTTGTAGATGGCACGTGCTGCGATATCACGCGGTACGAGGTTGCCGTATGCAGGGTACATTTCTTCGAGGAAGTACCAAGGCTTACCGTCTTTGTACGTCCATACGCGTCCGCCTTCACCGCGGGCTGCTTCACTCATCAGGCGGTTTTTGTCTTCGCCCGGAATAGCAGTCGGATGAATCTGTACGAATTCAACGTTGCCGAGATGTGCGCCTTCCTGGTATACATCGGAAACAGCGGAGCCGTTGCAGATGGTGGAAGCCGTGCATTTGCCCCATACAACGCCGGGGCCGCCGGTTGCGAGGATTACTGCGTCAGCAGCGAATGCCTGGATTTCCATGGAGTTCATGTTCTGAGCGGTGATGCCGCGGCATACGCCCTGTTTGTTTCTGATGATGTGGATGAATTCCCAGAACTCATACTTCTTTACTTTGCCCTGTACTTCAAATTTGCGTACCTGTTCGTCGAGAGCGTAGAGCAGCTGCTGACCGGTGGTTGCGCCGGCAAAGCAGGTGCGTTTGTGCTTAGCACCGCCGAAGTTTCTGAGGTCGAGGTTGCCTTCTACTGTACGGGTGAACGGAACGCCCATGCGGTCGAACATCTTGATCAGTTTCGGAGCGTTTTCGCACATGCCTTTAACAGCGAGCTGGTCAGCCAAGAAGTCGCCGCCGTATACGGTATCGTCGATGTGATCCCAAACCGTATCGTGTTCGCCTTTGGAGTCCATGCAGGCGTTGATGCCGCCCTGAGCGCAGAGGGAGTGGGAACGTTTTACGGGGCAGTAAGAGAACAGATCTACCGTGCCGCCGGATTCACAAATTTTAATCGCCGCCATAAGACCGGACAAGCCGCCGCCGACAACGATGATTTTTTTCGTAGATTTCACGTTGAGTCTCTCCTTATATATCTATAGTTTACAAATTCCGATCGGAATTAATCCCGTTTGCATTACATCCAATAGCGGATCATGAATGCGAGCGTCAGCAGGGATAAAAGTGCAAAGCCAATCATGCTCAGGCAGGAAATGACTTTCTGAATGCGAGGACCTTTAGCAATGCCCCAAGTCATGCAGAAAGTAGTGATGCCGTTGAAGAGATGGAAGATGGATGCGATCATGGCGATCAGGTATGCAGCCCAGATTACAGGGTTTGCAAAGTAAGCCTGCAGCAGTTCAAACGTGATGGGAGTGCCGCCGCCTTTGACCATGATGCGGAGGTAAACAACGTGCCAGATCAAGAACAAGATGATGATTACAGCCGTGATTCTCTGGAGCCAGAAGAACCAGTTGTTTACAAATCCGTAATGCTGAGGATTGTTCTTTGCCTGCATTACGATGTAGATGCCGTAAATAGCATGGAAGCCGAACGTAGCTAAGATCATCAGTTCCATGACCATCATGATGGGAGCGGGAATGCTAGCGAGGAAAGCTACTGCCGCATTGAAGTGATCCGGGCTGATCAGTACCTCAGAGTTGGTGATAATGTGTTCGCACAGGAATATACCTAGAGCAAGAAGACCGCAGAGGGAATGAAGTCTGCGAATATAAAATGTTGTGTGAATCATCCTTGAACCTCCTGTAATTTAATTTTCCTAGGGAATTACACACTTTGACATGCTGACGCTTCTATTACTTAAAATATGTATAAATAATAGCTATCCCCGTGTGTCTCACGGTTTAAAATAGCAAGAGCTCCCGCTCAAAAGGAGCTCCGCTGTATTTTCGTCTTATCGGATATTTTATTTGTCGATTTCGGACATATCGAATTTGCGGTACGGTTTTTGGCCGATTTCGTAGAAGTTGTTGCCGTGGCAGTCGATTACGACGATAGCGGGGAAATCTTCTACAGTCAGTTTTGCCAGTGCTTCCGGGCCGAGTTCAGGGTAAGCGATGACTTCGTACTTTTTAACGCTCTTGGAAATCAGAGCAGCAGCACCGCCTACGGCAGCAAAATACGTAACGCCGTTTTTGATCATGGAATCAACGACTTCTTTGCTGCGCGAGCCTTTGCCGATCATGCCTTTGATGCCCTGTTCGAGCATGGTAGGAGTGTAAGCATCCATACGGCCAGAGGTAGTAGGACCGCAAGAACCGATCGGGTTGCCGGGTTTTGCCGGAGTCGGGCCTAAGTAGTAAACCATCTGATTGTGCCAGTCGATCGGCAGTTTTTCACCGCGTGCCAGTGCTTCAGTCATGACTTTGTGAGCAGCATCGCGCGCACTGTAGATGACACCGCTGATTAACACGCTGTCGCCCACTTTTAATTTGCGGGAATCTTCTTCTGTAAAAGGTGTTGTAATGCGAATTTTTTCAGCCATTTAAATATGCCTCCCTAATTTATTATAATACGCGCTTGGAATGACGGCACGCATGGCAGCAGATGGTAACAGCGACGGGAAGGCCTGCGATGTGAGTAGGGCCCCATTCGATGTTTACTGCAAGACAGCTCGTAGTGCCGCCCAGCTGCGGTCCGATGCCCGTTTCATTGACCAGGGTGTAAATTTCTTCTTCGAGTTTGGCATATTCAGGATGAGCATTGCGTTCGTTGATCGGGCGCAGCAGTGCTTTTTTGGACATTACGGCAGCCTGATCCATGGTGCCGCCGATGCCGATGCCCAGTACCATAGGCGGGCAGGGGTTCGGGCCTGCGTGCAGGATGATTTCCATGACAGCTTTTTTAACGCCTTTTACGCCGTCAGCAGGAACGAGCATTTTGATGCCGGATTTGTTTTCGCTGCCGAAGCCTTTCAGTTCTACCTGAATTTTGAGCTTGTCGCCCGGTACGATTTCCGTGTAGATGACAGCCGGAGTATTGTTCTGCGTGTTCTTGCGGTCGAACAGCGGTTCAGCTACTACGGATTTGCGCAGATAGCCTTCGATATAGCCTTTAGCTACGCCCGCATTGATAGCTTCGTTCAGGTTGCCGCCTTCGATGTGAACGTCCTGACCGAGTTCTACGAAGATGATCGTCATGCCGGTATCCTGGCACAGCGGTCTGTCTTCTTCTTTAGCGATCGTATCATTCTTTACGATCTGTTCGAGCACGTCGCGGCCTACGGGCGACTGTTCGCTGAGTCTTGCTTTTTCCAGTGCGGCAAAAACGTCGCCGGGAATGTAATAAGCAGCTTCTTTGCACATCTGTGCTACTTCCTGAGTAATTTGTTCAGCTTGGATTGTACGCACAAATAATCCCTCCAAAAAATTATATTACTCATCTAAAATGAGTTTCTTAACCCTTGTAATGCGGTTAATGTCGATCGTATCTGACTTTGAGCAATAGCAGAATATGATTTCTTATCTGCATCGGCGCATAACAAAGCCTCCGAATCAATTTGGCTGTAAACGCCTGTCTGCTGCTCGGCATTGAGTGGATATTTATATCGCAGTAGTCAAATAT
>CATYZV010000153.1 GCA_958415865.1 uncultured Selenomonadaceae bacterium | reverse complement strand
TGCAGAGCACTATATCGCCGGGCACTGCAAGCAAAAAGCAGTAGAGAAATACCGGCCATACTCCGATCGGCGTGTCGAGGTAGAAATTATTTATTATATAAACGTATACCATGCCGAATAAATAAACTACTAATAAATTGATGAAGTTTGCCGTGAGCAGGCGTGCTATGGTCAAATGCTTTACATTTTCAGTCATCGCACCGGCGATGTAAGCACCGACGGCAAAGCCGATCAAATAGCCGAAGGTGGGCTGGAACACGTATGCCGGGCCGCCGCCTTCAGTGAAGATGGGCACGCCTATCAATCCGATGAATACGTAGGCCGCTACGCTTAGCCCGCCGAGCCTTGAGCCGAGCAGCAGTCCGGCAAGCGTCGTGAACAATAATTGCAACGTGAACGGGCATACAGGCACAGGGATTCTGATGAATGCGCCGATGGCTGTCAGTGCCACGAAGAGTGCGCATAAGATGATGTTTTTGGTGTTCAATAGTTTAGCTTTTCCGGTTCTATCCAATTTGTCAACCTCGCTTTTTTATTTGTCGACATTTATTAAATCATAGAAATCAATTATTGTCAACCAATTTTAAATATTAGTTAACTGATAGGATATAAAAAAGCAGCGGTACGATGCCGCTGCTTTTATCTTATGGATTGAAATCGGATTAACCTGATATCAGCCTCTGGTCTTGCCGCCTGCTACGTTGATCGTAGTGCCGTGGATGTAGCCTGCACGCTTGCTGCTCAGGAATACTACGGTATCAGCTACTTCTGTCAGCTTGCCGTCGCGTCCGAGCGGAGTAGTCTTCGTGCTGGTATAGCCTGCGCGGAGCTGTTCAACGGTGATGCCGCGGGTGTAGGAGAGTGCTTCTTCATATGCCAGCGTGCGCAGACCCGTAGCTTCGAGGATGCCGGGTGCAACGCCGACTACGCGGACTTTGTATCTGCCGAGTTCTTTTGCCCAAGAACGGGTAAAGGAGTTTACTGCATTTTTCGTCGCAGCGTAGATGCTCTGACCTTCCGAGCCTTCGAGGCCGCTTTCAGACGACATATTGATGATAACGCCTTCGCCGTTGTTGACGAATTCACGGGCGAGAGCCTGTGCGCAGAAGAATACGCCTTTGATGTTTACGGCGCATACTTTGTCGAATACGCCTTCATCGAGTTCGTATTTGCCTTTGGGGTCTTTTTTGTCAACGAGCAGGCGGGGAATGTTGATGCCTGCATTGTTTACGAGGATGTCGAGCTTGCCGAATTTTGCTTTAGCTGCTGCGACCATGTTTTCAACGCTTTCCATGCTCGTTACGTTCGTCTGCACGTAGAGCACTTCGCCGCTGCCGTCTTTGATGTCGTATTCAGGTTCATGGGGATTCATGTCGCATACTACTACGTTTGCTCCGTTGTCCAAGAATGCCTGTACTACTGCTTTGCCGATGCCGGAAGCACCGCCTGTAACTACTGCTGTTTTTCCTTCAAGTCCTAACCATGACATAATCAGATCACTCCGTTTTCTATTTTTCTTTTATTGGAATAAATTACTTCTTGTAGATAGCGATTTCCGAGCCTTCTTCAGGCAGTTCAACCGGCTTGTCTTCCATGTAGAGGCTGCCTTCGAGCGATTCGCCTTCTTCGTTGTTGTTGAAGCGCAGGGCGATGTGGCCGAGGTCTTTGAGGTTCTTCTGTACCTGGCAGCCGACTTCCACGATATTGTACTGATGTCCGTTGATTTCGAGGATATCGCCTTTTTCAACGGTGTCGGTCAGTTCATTGCCGACGTGGGTTACGCAGAATTCAGCCAGTTCAGCCGGTGCGTTTTCGTTGAACAGAATGATCATTTTTTCGCCGATGAAATCCGCAGCCATTGGACCGAGTGCTTTTACTTTCGTCGAATAGATTTTTTTCATGGTGAAGTATCTCCTTTAGATTGAGCAAATATAGCTTGATTGCGAGTTAATTTAGATTTGATGCTTATGCTTCATAGAGGCCGAAGCTTGCCAGCCATGCCAATACTACGTTGATAGGACCGGTGATAAAGCGGGAGTAGAGCACTGACGGCACGCCTACTTCAACCGTTTCCGGTTCTGCTTCAGCAAGGCCGAGGCCTACAGGGATGAAGTCGCAGGCAGCCTGTGCGTTGATAGCGAACAGAGCGGGCAGTGCAAAGCTCGGAGGAATGTTGCCCTTGCCGATTTCCACGCCGATCAGCACGCCGATTACCTGAGCTATAACAGCACCTGGGCCGAGGAACGGAGAGAGGAACGGGAAGGAGCAGATGAGAGCCAAGATTACAAGGCCGATTACAGAGCCGGCGAGCGGTGCGAGCACGTGGGCGATGACATCGCCGATGCCGCTGGCGAGGATTACGCCGATGAGCATGGATACGAATGCCATGAACGGCAGAATCGTCTTGATGATGGTGTCGATCGTATCACGGCCTGCCTGATAGAGCGTAGCTGTTACCTGACCCATGAACTTGCCGACTTTAGCCATGAAGCCTACATTCGTCTGTTCAGTGATTTTCTTGCTAGTGTCGTAAGAGGATTTTTTCGGAGCTTCTTCCGTCTGGGCAGGTGCCTGTGCAGATGCTTTAGCAGCGTCTTCAGCCGATGCGTATGAAATGCAGTTTTCTTTTACAGCTGATACATAGATGTCTTCTTTGATGAATTTAGCCATCGGGCCGCTGGCACCGGTAGGATTGAGGTTGATAGTATTAATGCGTTTTTTCGGGTAAATGCCGCAGCGCAGTGTGCCGCCGCAGTCGATGATGACGCAGAGAATCTGATCGTCAGGTACGCGCGTCTTGAAGCCGTCTACCAGTTCGCAGCCCGTCATTTCTGCGATTTTCTGCGATACGGGGGATATGATGCCGCCTGTGATGTTGACGACTTTGTTCTTTTTATCGTCGGGAACTAATGTCAGCGGCCCGCCGAAACCACTAGGACCGGCATTGACAACTACACTTTTATATTCAGCCATGATTAAATACTCCTTTACTGTCTTTAAAATACTCTCTCTATCTTTGTACGCTCAAATAAATTCTATAGTTAATAATATCAATTGTGAGTCGTTTTTACTTTGTCGCTCAGAACTACACCCTGCTGTTTAGCTACGTATGCCGTAGTGAAGTCGGTTACGACACCGCCGATGAAGTTGATTACGATACCGATCAGGAAGTAGCGCAGTGCGAGGTCAACCGTGGACAGGCCCAGCATGGTGATGCCGTTGGCAATGCCGAGATATACGAACAGCTCGCCGGGATTTACGTGCGGGAACAGACCGTTCATCGTATGGCAGGTACGAGTAGATGCCGCATAATACGAAGGCTTGTATTTTTCCGGCATGAATTTGCCGAGCGATAAACCCATCGGATTGCACAGGAAGAATACGCCGACGACAGGCAGTACAGCGTAGCGCGTGAATACGTTGCCTGCGCATACATGAGCAAATTTTTCTACCTTGTCAGTGCCGACGAAGCGGATGATCGCATTCATCGCTACGAGCAGGCAGATTAATGTGGGCACGATGCCGGATACCAGCCCTATGAATGTCTCGCCGCCCTTGTTGAACATACCGATAAACCCTTGAGCTAAAAATACTAAAGTGTCCATTGAATGATCTCCCCTTTGCTTAAAATTTATTTATATCACTTTGGACTACTTACACACGTTGTATCATCTTGCTTTTCTGCCTGCTGCTTCGTGTACTGCCTGTACTCATCCACAGCCGACAGCACGGCTTTAGCCGTCTGCTTGTCAAATTTGGCGCAGGTGCTTTCATCTATATCCGTCAGCACCATGCCGTTTAATTCATTAAAATCCCTGAAGCTTGCAAAGCTCGTAACGCCTTGCAGCCGCCTGCCCTTGATTATGCGTATATTGCTGTCTATGCAGAGCATTACGAGGCAGCCTGCCTTGAACCGTCCGCGCGTCTTGCCGATTGCCACCCGCCCGGACTTACGCAGCGTCTTTAATTCCCTGTTGAACTTCTTCAGCTGGAATACGCTCAAAAGCCCTTGCAGCAGCCACATCGCTATCGCCGCCGCAACGAATACCCAGATCATCTAATCACCTCTAATACAAGTTGAAATCCAGCAGCTCTTTGGCCGTAAGCTCATCAGTTATAAGCACATTTATCAATCCGCCTTTAATCGCGCTGTAGATGGCAGGCACTTTCTCACTGAAGGAGGCCACGCCGATTACGTACTTGACCCTGCGCAGTTCCTCAAACGAAATGGCTATCGTCCTGTTCACGACCTCAGTCGGCACTTCATTGCCGTTTTTGTCGTAAAAGCGGGTGCACGTTTCGCCGATTATGCTGTCTCCGAATTTCGAGGTTATATACTCCGACTTCAGCCCGTCTGTCCAGATTACGTTGGAAGCGGCAGTTGGTGAGCCGATGCCTACAAATGCCACGTCCAGTTCATCCCATAGTGCCTGGATGTTCTGAAAGTTCTTGTCCTGGACTATTGCCTGCTTCGTCTCCGGCGTGTTGGTGATGGCCGGTGCGTACAGATAATGGCTTCTAGCCTGAAAGGCATTGGCTATTTTGTAGCAGATGGTATTGGCATGAAGCTCTACATTTATAAGCTCCGCTTCGCCTATTTTCTCTGCACCGCCGACCAGCGGAACAAAGTCTGCGTTCACCGCCGGGAAGCTCTCCTGCACAGCCTGATTGGCGATTGCTCCCATTGACCTGCCCCAGTTGAAGCCCACGACCATCTTGTTCTTGACCAGCCGCGACAGCACTGTCAGCCCGGCTCTGCCTAGATTGGCGTACGTCTCACTGGCATCTTCGCCGGTGGGTACGATGTACACTTCCTTCAGCCCGAACCGCTGTTCCAGCTGCGTTTCCAGCTTTTCGTAGGAATCCTGAGTGATGTAGACCTTTACGATACCCAGCTCCTTGGCACGCTTTAGATACTTGCTGACGGTCGTCCTGTCGATGCCCAGCTTTTTGGCTATTTCGTTCTGCTTCATATCGGCTTCATAATACATATTAGCGACTTTGACGAGTATTCTGCGGGATACAGTCTGCTGCATATCGAACCTCTCCTTTCTCAATTAAATTTAATATAAGCAATAAATTTTATTTATTAAATCATTTATTAACTCTATGTTTTCACGTTTGTGATTGTATATCTCTTTTGTTCCGACACCCATATAATAG
>CATYZV010000152.1 GCA_958415865.1 uncultured Selenomonadaceae bacterium | reverse complement strand
GCATATATTATAGAGTATTTATTTTTTTGCCTGAGCTTCTGCCTTGTCGAGCATTTCCTGCATGGTGTGCCAGCTGAGCACAGCGCATTTGACGCGGGCAGGCATTTTAGAGATATCTTTAAAGGTCAGTGCATCTTCAAGCGGTGCGAGTTCCTTTTCATCGGTGATAGTGCCCTTTATCATGCCGATGAACAAGCGGCAGAGTTCTTTTGCCTTTGCTACGGGCTGATCGAGCATCAAGTCGATCATGATGTCGGTGGAAGCCTGCGAGATGGCACAGCCGGAGCCTTGGAAGGCAGCGTCTTTGATTATGCCGTTTTCGAGCTTTATCGACAGGGTTATTTCATCGCCGCAACTGGGGTTGATGCCGTGCTGTTCGTTCGTAGCGTCTTCGAGCTTGAATTTATTTTCCGGGTGAAGATTGTGTTCGGTGAGAATTTCGTTGTAGAGGTTAATCATTGTAACCCATCCAGCTCCTTACTTGTTTTATTTGTTCGATGAAGCGGTGCACGTCTTCTTCGGTGTTGTAGAAGTAGAAGCTTATGCGGTTGGTTGCCGCCGTGCCGAGGTAGGTCAAGAGTGGATGAGCGCAGTGATGACCGGCGCGCAGGGCGATTTTGCCGTGCATATCGAGCAGGGAGGATACATCGTGCGGATGAACATCATCGACGTTGAAGCTCAGCACTCCGGTGTGTTCTCTGTAGTCCTTGGAACCGTAGATTTTGATGTGCGGCACTTTGGAAAGTTCTTCGTAAGCTATTTTCATCAGCTGTTCTTCGTGCGCCTGAATGAAGTCGAAGCCGACTGCATTCAAGTAGTCGATAGCTGCGCCGAGGCCTACGGCACCTGATACGTTGGGTGTGCCTGCTTCAAATTTTTCCGGCAGCGGTGCAAATACTGCGTCCTGCTGGGTTACGCTTTCGATCATTTCGCCGCCGCGCATGAACGGGGGCATAGCTTCCAGCAGTTCCTTTCTGCCGTAGAGCACGCCGATACCCATCGGTGCGAGCATTTTGTGGCCGGAAAAGGCGTAGAAGTCGCAGCCGAGAGCCTGCACGTCCGTCTTGATATGCGGTGCGCCCTGTGCTCCGTCGACGATGGCAATCGCGCCGACTTCGTGTGCTTTTTTGATGATTTTATCGATAGGCGGCTGAATGCCGAGCACGTTGGAAACCTGTGCGATCGAAACGATTTTTGCCTTATCGGTGATCTTGCTTTCGATTTCTTCGTCGGAGATATGGCCTTCTTCGTCGATGAACATATACTTGAGCACTGCGCCTTTCATCTTGGCGAGCATCTGCCACGGCAGGATATTGCTGTGGTGTTCGAGGATGGAAACGACGATTTCATCGCCCTTTTCGATGTTGGCAAGCCCGTAAGTGTAAGCTATGAGGTTGATGGATTCCGTCGTGTTGCGCGTGAAGATGATTTCGCAGTCTTCTTTGGCATTGATGAACTGCGCTGCCTTGTGGCGTGCCTTTTCGTATTCTTCCGTAGCAGTTACGCTGAGTTCGTAAAGTCCGCGCAGCGGGTTGGCGTTCTGGCTCGTGCAGTATTTGCAGATGGCGTTGACTACGCTGGTAGGCTTTTGGGTCGTCGCTGCGTTGTCGAGGTAGACGACGGGGCGTTCTTCATCGTTCAATATGGGGAAATCCTGGCGGAAAATTCTTTCCTGATTGTCAAAATTGCGGGGTTTATCATTACTCATTTTTGTAAGCCTCCTGTTTGAACTCCAATACAAGCGGATGAAGGACTTCGGGCAGCTCGTTGCAGATGAGCTGTACACGGGATTCTATCTGCATATGGCGGATATCCTTATCGCTCAGGCCGCGCGTGCGCAGATAGTACAATTCATTTTCATCCATTTCGCCGATGGAAGCGGCGTGATTGCCTTCTATATCTTCTTCACCGCAGAGGATGAGCGGTATAGAACGGTTGATGATGCCGGGGTCCAAGAGCAGCACATCTTCTGATTCATTGCCGACAGAGCCTTTGGAGCCGCGCTTGAAGTCGAGCGAGCCACGCATTACCTTGTGGGCATTGTGCATTAGAATACCGTTGCAAATCACGGTTGACTCCGTGTTTTTGCCGTAGATGTCGACGACGTAATTTATGTCTACAAACTGGTTCTGCTGCGCGATATAGCTGGATTTGATATGCGCCTGTGATTTGTCTTTCGTCAGGTTGCTGCAGATGCCCAGCCAATTTTTAATGCCGCCCAGTTCCAGCTGTTTCACTTGGACGGTGGCATTGGCAGCGGAATCGGAGCCGACATCATCGAAATTATAGTAATTCTTGCCCAAGGTCTGGAGCTGAATGACTTCTATTTCGGCATTTTCTTCAGCGTAAATCTTGGTGGAGCTGGCGTGAAAGCCGCCGGCATTATAGTCGGAATCATAAGCAAAGACGATGGTCGTTTTGCTGTTTTTCTTGGCGTAGATATAATTGTCATCGACGAAGAAATTACTGTCGCCGAGCTTGTAAGTCAAGATTACAGGAGCTGCTGCCTGCGTGTTTTCTTCTATTATAATATTGCGGACAGTTCCGGCATGAGCTTCGGCAAATTCCTTAGCGTTTTTGCCTATGCCTGTCGTGATTTCGGGGAATTTATCCGGTTTTACTGCCGTTACCGTAATGCCGCTGACAGGATTGTCGAGCCGGGGCGCAAGCTGTGCCCAGCTGCCGGGATCGGGGCAGCTGATGACGGAATCGTTGAGCTTGAGCCACCGCCATGTAGGTACAGGCAGGGTATTTGCATTTTTTATTTCAATATTCATTGTTCGTCTCCTCTCGGTTAAGTGCTTAACCGATTGCACCTTCCATTTCCAGCTGAATAAGATGATTCATTTCTACAGCGTATTCAACCGGCAGTTCTTTCGATACCGGGTTGGCAAAGCCGTTTACTATCATAGCGCGGGCAGCCGTTTCGCTGAGGCCGCGGCTCATCAGATAGAATACAGCCTGATCGCTGATGCGTCCGATCTTCGCTTCGTGGCCGACGCTCGCTTTATTCGTGCGCACATCCATAGCGGGAATAGTGTCAGAGCGCGAAATATCATCGAGCATTAGGGACTGGCACGATACGCTTGCCTTGCTGCCGACTGCGTTTTTGGCAATGACTACGGAGCTGCGGTACGTACTGATGCCGCCGTCCTTGGAAATGGACTTCGTGGTGATGACAGAAGATGTATTGGGCGCGTTGTGAACCATTTTGGCACCCGTATCGAGGTTCTGTCCCTTGCCGGCAAAGGTGATGCCGGTGAATTCTGACTTGGCATTTTCACCCGCGAGAATCGTCATCGGGTAGAGGTACGATATATGTGAGCCAAACGAGCCGGAAATCCATTCCATCGTGCCGTTTTTGGCGACTTTAGCGCGTTTGGTGTTGAGGTTGTACATATTCTTGGACCAGTTTTCAATCGTGGAATAGCGCAGCTTTGCACCTTCGCCGACGAATAGTTCTACTGCTCCTGCGTGCAGGTTCGCTACATTGTATTTAGGTGCAGAGCAGCCTTCGATGAAGTGCAGCGAAGCATTTTTTTCTACGATTATAAGCGTGTGTTCAAACTGACCGGCTCCGGCTGCGTTCAAGCGGAAATAGGATTGCAGCGGAATTTCCACTTCTACGCCTTCCGGCACGTATACGAACGAACCGCCGGACCATACGGCACCGTGCAGAGCGGCAAACTTGTGGTCGCGCGGCGTGATTAATTTCATGAAGTGGTCGCGAATCATCGGTTCGTACGGGCCTTTGAGTGCCGTTTCAATATCGGTGTAGATAACGCCCTGTTTTGCCACTTCTTCTTTTAAATTGTGGTAGACAATTTCCGAGTCGTACTGCGCACCGACACCGGCGAGCGATTTCTGTTCGGACTGCGGAATGCCGAGCTTTTCAAACGTATCCTTGATGTCTTCCGGCACCTGATTCCAATTGCCCTTCATCGAGGTGTTGGGCTTTACGTACGTTACGATATTTTCCATGTTCAAGCCGTCGATGGAAGGACCCCACGGCGGTACAGCCATATTATTGTAGATTTCCAGCGATTTGAGGCGGAAATCGCGCATCCATTCGGGATCGCCCTTCTTGGCGGAGAGTTCTTCCACGATGGCAGGAGTCAGGCCTTTTTCGATACGGAAAGCATCTTTTTCTTCTTTGCGGAAGTTGTAGCGGTTTTCTACGCGGTCAGCGGCCTGACTGATCATTTCATTCTGACGGCGCACTGCTTCTTCCTGTTTATTTATGATTTCAGCCATATTATTTAGCTCCCTGTGCCTGTTTTACCTGTTCAATAAAAGGTTCGTAGCCCTGTTCGTTGATCTGCTGAATCAAGGATGCGTCGCCTTCTTTGATGATAGTGCCGTCGATTATAACGTGTACGCGGTCTACCTTGAGATATTCTAAAATGCGCATATTGTGCGTGATGATAAGCAGTGAACGTTCGTGAGCTTCATCCTGCTGGAATGCTTCAATGCCTTTGGATACGGTCTTTACAGCATCTATATCAAGTCCGGAGTCCGTTTCATCGAGAATGGCGAGCTTGGGTTCGAGCATGAGCAGCTGAAGCATTTCGATCTTCTTGCGTTCACCGCCGGAGAAGCCGACGTTGAGTTCGCGGTGCACCCACTGGTCTTTGATGCTCAGCGTCTTTATCGTACTGTCGAGCTTTTCGCGGAATGCCTTGAGGCGCAGACGCTTGCCGCTTTCTGCCTCCATTGCCGTGCGGATGAACTGGGCGATGGAGATGCCGGGGACTTCAATCGGGCTTTGGAAGGACAAGAACAGTCCTTTTTTAGCGCGTTCATCTGTGCGGTCTTCCGTGATGTCTTCGCCGCCGAAGAAAATCT
This sequence comes from uncultured Selenomonadaceae bacterium, assembly GCA_958415865.1. Classification (GTDB taxonomy): domain Bacteria; phylum Bacillota; class Negativicutes; order Selenomonadales; family Selenomonadaceae; genus Megamonas. Next base: position 329 of record CATYZV010000152.1, on the reverse strand, counting down.
TGCCGTCGGTTACGGTGTACTGCGGATTGCCCATGATGACATTGCCGAGCGTGGATTTGCCCGCGCCGTTCGGTCCCATCAATACATGAGTCTCGCCTTTATTTATCTGTAAGTTTAGTCCGTGCAGAATGGTCTTTTCATCAGCACCGGCACTTAAATTCTGTATATCGAGCAGTGAATTAGTCATTGTATAAATCTCCTTCGCTAAACCTAGTTTTTAAGTAGGTATTGCCCTGTGAAAAAAGCCTGAATAAACTAGGTGAATATTGTTATAAATTATCGCCGACTCAAGGCCGTGCGAGCTGTTTTAGATACATATTATTCTAGTA
>CATYZV010000151.1 GCA_958415865.1 uncultured Selenomonadaceae bacterium | reverse complement strand
GATAAATAAAGTTTATAGCAGATTTTTTATCCCGAAAACATTTCATAAATAGTATATGGTATAATTAATGCGTTCTAATTTTTCCTATAAAACACCTATGTAATATCAATAAAATGTAAATGAGGTATCATCACCATGACAAAACAACAGCAGCTCATAGATTTAATCAAATCGTACGGCTCAGTAGCAGTCGGTTTTTCGGGCGGCGTGGACAGCTCCGTGCTCGCCAAAGCAGCATTTGAAGCTCTAGGCGATAAAGCCATCGCCCTGACCGGGGCCTCCGCTCTGATGACAGACGAAGAAATTGCCGAAGCACGCCAAACGGCAAAGACCATCGGCATCAAACATGAAGTAATCAAAGTTGATGACCTGTCAGACAGCCGATTCACCGCCAACGATAAAATGCGCTGTTACTACTGCCACATCAATCGCTTTAAGACAATGCAGTCCTATATGGATAAACTAGGGCTTAAATACATCCTCGACGGCTCCAATGAAGACGACAAAGGCGATTACAGACCCGGCATGATAGCCCTGCAAGAATTCTCCTCCGCTAAATCCCCCTTTTTAGAGCTGCACATCACCAAAGCTGAAATCCGCCAGATGGCAAAAGACTGGCAGCTGCCCGTCTGGAACAAGCCCAGCTCCGCCTGCCTCGCCTCGCGCCTCGTATACGGGCTGACCGTAACAGAACAGAGATTGATTCAAGTCGGCAAAGCAGAACACATAGTGCGCCACTACGCCAAAGGACAGGTGCGCGTGCGCCACCACGGCGAGCTTGCCCGCATCGAAGTAGAGCCGAACGAAATAGCAGCCATCTGCCAAACACCCGTGCGCGAAGCGATAGAAAAAGCCATCAAAGCACTCGGCTTTAAATTTGTAACCATAGATATGGGCGGCTATAAAAAAGGCAGCAATAATATACTGCTCGATAAAGAAAAATAATACAATAAAAGCACCTGCCTATGATATTATCATTTGCAAGTGCTTCTGTTTTCGTTGCTATTTCGTTTATACTGCGCTATAATATAAAGAGAAAGAGAGATACCTGATGTTCGCGCGTCGGCTTCCTCTCTTGAATCTATTTGGAAAATTGACCGCGTGGCAGCGGTCTTTTTCATAGTTAAAAACTAATCATGAAAAATAGGCAGCAATCAACATCAAAAAATGCTGCCAAGGCACGGTAAATTCTATTTTAATCCGGCTGAAAAACAGAAGTGCTAAATCTACAGAGGTATGTCTGAGCGAAGCGAGTTTAGCTATGCAGATTTAGTGCTGCTGTTTTTCCGCATAGAAAAAAGGGACTGTGAATGATTTCGCAATCATTTTCACAGTCCCCTTTTTATTGCAGAATCTGCATCTTATTTAAAATATGCTACGCCTGCTTCAAACAGTTTCTGGTCTTTTTCGCCGGGAACGTTCTTGGCTATGCAGCGTCCGATTCGTTCGGAGTGGCCCATCTTGCCGAGGATGCGTCCGTCGGGGCTGGTGATGCCTTCGATAGCCCATACAGAGCCGTTGGGGTTTGCTTCGATGTCCATGGATACGTCGCCGTCTGCGTTGACGTACTGCGTTGCAATCTGTCCGTTGGCTTTTAATTTTGCCAGCACTTCGGGGGAAGCGATGAATCTGCCTTCGCCGTGTGATACGGCAATGCGGTGCACATCGCCGACTTTGACGTTGCTGAACCAAGGGGAGAGGTTGGAAACTATCTTCGTTTCTACCATGCACGATACGTGGCGGCCGATTTCATTGTAAGTCAGCGTCGGATTTTCTGGCGTGAGTTCAGTGATGTCGCCGTACGGCACGAGTCCGAGCTTTATGAGTGCCTGGAAGCCGTTGCAGATGCCGAGCATTAAGCCGTCGCGGTGTTTCAGAAGATCGCGCACTGCTTCTGTGATGCGCGGATTGCGCAGCATTGCCGCAATGAATTTGCCGGAGCCGTCCGGTTCGTCGCCGCCGGAGAAGCCGCCGGGCAGCATTATGATCTGTGCTTTTTCTATGCCTTTGACGATGGCTTCGACCGATTCTTCTACCATTGACGGGGTAATATTCTTGATAATGAGAGTTTCAGCGTCGCCGCCTGCACGGTTGAATGCTTTAGCCGTGTCGTATTCGCAGTTAGTGCCGGGGAATACGGGGATGAAGATGCGCGGTTTTGCAAAGCTCAGCGGAGTCTTGACGATGGATTTGGCGCTGTAGCTTTCAGCGGCCTTTGCTTCACCCGTGGATTTGCGCACGTGAGTCGGGAATATCTGTTCAAGCGGCTTGGTGTAAGCAGCCTGCGCTTCAGTCAAAGTGATGACCGCATCACCGCAGGTGATAGCATTATCTGCCGTAACTTCACCGAGTACGTATGCGCCGGTACCGTCAAGCAGCTTGAGATCGTCTACATCATTCAACTCTACGAGAATAGTGCCGTAGTCGCAGGCGAATAATTTGTCTGCATCGAAATCAGCGGCGAATTTAAAGCCCAGCTTATTGCCGAGCGTCATCTTCGTAACAGCTGCTGCAATGCCGCCTACGCCGATGCTCTGCGCTGCCGCTGCTTTGTCTGCGCTGATGAGTTCATAGACTTTAGTGAAGTTTGCCTTGAGCTTGTCCATGACGGGCAGATCGAGTTCGTCGCGCTGTGCAGGAACGGCTGCCACTACATGGCCGGCCTGCTTGAATTCCGGCGAGATGACTGCATCTGCCTTTACCATGTCGAGGGCAAAGGCGATTAAAGACGGCGGTACAGTCAAATCCATAAATGTACCGGACATAGAGTCCTTGCCGCCGATGGCTGCCGTGCCGAACTGATGCTGTGCCCAGAGCGCGCCGAGGAGTGCGGCAAACGGCTTGCCCCATTTGTCTTTGTCCTTGCCGAGGCTTTCAAAGTATTCCTGCAGGGTGAGGCGTGCCTTGCTGTAGTCGCCGCCCAGTGCCGTCATTTTTGCCAGTGCTTCAACGACGGAATAAACTGCGCCGTGGAACGGGCTCCAGCTCATGAGGTAAGGATTGAAGCCAAAAGTCATAGCCGTAGCGGTGTTGGTCGTTCCCTTCAATAAAGGAAGCGTTGCTACCATACCTTCAGACGGAGTCATCTGCGTCTTGCCGCCGAACGGCATCAATACGGTGTTGGCACCGATGGTGGAGTCAAATTGTTCGGCAAGGCCCTTCTGGCTGCATACATTGAGATCTTTGAGCGTACTGATCCAAGTGTCTTTAATGTCGCCTTTTTTGACAGTACCGGCGAAATACGTTTCATCAGCAGGTTTTTCAATAAGTGCATCGGCGTGCTGCTGTACGCCGTTCGTCTGCAAGAAAGAGCGTTTGATGCTGACGATGTTCTTGCCGCGCCAGTGCATGACAAGGCGCGGATCTGCCGTTACGACTGCCACCTGACCTGCTTCGAGGTTTTCCTTAGCAGCTTCAGCGATAAACTTAGCTGCATCTTTAGCTTCTACTACGACAGCCATGCGTTCCTGCGATTCGGAGATGGCAAGTTCCGTGCCGTCGAGGCCTTCGTATTTCTTCTTGACCGCATCAAGCTCAATTACCAGCCCGTCCGTGAGTTCACCGATGGCAACTGCTACACCGCCTGCGCCGAAGTCATTGCAGCGTTTAATCAGACGGCTTACTTCAGGATTGCGGAACAATCTCTGCAATTTGCGTTCTGTCGGCGGATTGCCTTTCTGAACTTCTGCACCGCATTCCGTCAGAGATTCTAGCGTGTGTTCTTTGGAAGAGCCGGTCGCACCGCCGATGCCGTCGCGTCCCGTGCGTCCGCCCACGAGGATGATTACATCGCCCGGCTGCGGTACAGCGCGGACTACGTTTTCTTTCGGTGCTGCTGCTACAACTGCGCCGATTTCAAGGCGTTTTGCTACAAAGCCTTCATGATAGACTTCATGTACCTGTCCGGTAGCAAGACCGATCTGGTTGCCGTAAGAACTGTAGCCATGAGCTGCACCGCGCGTGATCTTGCGCTGCGGCAACTTGCCCGGAATAGTCTCAGAGAGGCTGCGACGCGGATCTCCTGCACCCGTTACGCGCATAGCCTGATATACGTAAGAACGGCCCGACAGCGGATCGCGGATAGCACCGCCAAGGCACGTTGCCGCACCGCCGAAAGGTTCGATTTCCGTCGGATGGTTGTGCGTTTCATTCTTGAACATAACGAGCCAGTCTTCTTCCTTGCCGTCGATATCGGCTTTGACAACGATGCTGCACGCATTGATTTCTTCCGATACATCGAGATCGTCGAGCTTGCCTTCTTCGCGCAGCTTGCGCATGCCCATCACTGCGATGTCCATCAAAGTGATGTCCTTATGCGTTCTGCCCAGCTGTTCGCGGTCGTTCAGGTACAGCTGATAAGCCGCTGCAAAAGCAGGAGCGTATTTGCCGTCTGCAATTTCTACATTGTCGATGGCAGTGGTGAATGTCGTGTGGCGGCAGTGGTCAGACCAATACGTGTCGATTACACGGATTTCCGTAATAGAAGGATCTCTTTTTTCTTCATCTGCAAAATACGTCTGGCAGAATTTAAAATCTTCTTCACTCATTGCCAAGCCCAATTCAGCACGGAGTTTTACCAATTCATCATCACTCAGGGACGTAAAGCCCGTCATGATTTTAACATCGGGAGGCTGCGGCATTACCATAGCTAGAGTTTCGGGCTTTTCCGGCGAGGCTTCGCGTGATTCAACTGCATTGATACAGTAGTGCTTGATCTTGTCAAATGTATCGTCATCCATTTCACCGACGAGAGCGATCACTTTAGCAGTGCGGATCTCAGGGCGTTCTTTCTGCGTTACGAGCTGCACGCACTGAGCAGCAGAATCTGCCGTCTGGTCGAACTGGCCCGGCAAAGCTTCCACGGCAAAGACGCGCGCATTTTCAATTGCAGGCAGTTCTTCTTCATAACATACATCAACCGGTGGTTCGTAAAATACGACAGGTTTGACCTGAGCGTATTCACTGTCATCAAGGCCTTCTACATCGTAGCGGCGGATGACCCGGACGGATTTCACTCCGTCGATCGGGAACAGCTCTTTCAAATCTGCATACAGTTTCTGTGCCTGGACATCAAAGCCAGGACGTTTTTCAACGTATAATCTTCTAACGGACACTTCCTAAACCTCCATTAAAGTTTATGCTGGTTAATATAATAAATGCCTTATTAGCTTTATTGTACATTAGATTGACAGCTATGTCTAT
>CATYZV010000150.1 GCA_958415865.1 uncultured Selenomonadaceae bacterium | reverse complement strand
ATATGATATAATGATATCAGTTTATTATAGAAAGAGTGATATTATTGATTTTAACTATAGAGCATCTCTCTAAATCATACGGAGAGAAAGTCTTATTCTCTGATGTCAATTTCAGCCTTGCTGACGGGGATAAAGTCGGCATTGTCGGTGTCAATGGCACGGGCAAGTCTACTTTCATCAAGGTCATCGCCGGTCTGGAGCCGAAGGACAGCGGTGAGATCATCACGGGCAAGAATGCCCGCATTGAGTATCTGGCGCAGGATAAGGTGTTTGAACCGGAAAGTACGGTGCTCAAGGAGGCGTTCCGCGGTGTGCAGCCTTTGATGAAGGCTCTCTATGCTTATGAATCGGTGCTGGAGGAAAGCCGCCGCCATCCTGAGGATGCTTCACTTGCTGATAAGATCATCAGCTTGTCGGGCAAAATAGATGAGCTTGGAGGCTGGCAGCTGGAAAGCGATGCCAAGACTGTTTTGACGAAGCTGGGGCTCAATGATTATTCTGCCAAGGTAAAGACACTGTCGGGCGGTCAGCAGAAACGCCTTGCGCTGGCTAGTGCTTTGATTCAGCCCTGTGATCTGCTGCTGCTGGATGAACCGACGAACCATCTCGACAGTGAGACTATCGGCTGGCTGGAAGATTATATCAAGAAGCTGAAGTGCGCGCTGATAATGGTTACGCACGACCGCTATTTCCTCGATGCTGCTGCGACTAAGATACTGGAGCTTGATAAGGGTAAATCGTATGTATACACCGGCAATTACACGCAGTTTCTCGAATTGAAGGCGGCGCGCATCGAGCGCGAAGAGGCTTCTGAGCAGAAGAGGCAGAATTTCCTGCGCAACGAATTGAAGTGGGTCCGCCGCGGTGCGCAGGCTCGCTCTACCAAGCAGCGTGCCCGCCTTGAACGGTATGAAGAAGTAAAAAATCAAAAGGTGGATATCGAACGCGGCAAGATAGAAATAGGGCTTGCCGGCTCACGCCTCGGCAGGACTGTAATTGAATTGGAAAATGTCAGCTATGAAGCCAGCGGCAAGCCGATTCTGCGCGATTTCACTTATACGGTGCTGCGCAATGACCGCGTGGGCATCTTAGGACCGAACGGATCGGGCAAGACGACGCTGCTCAACCTCATCGCAGGAAAGCTTCAGCCTACATCGGGCACCGTAACGATAGGACAGACCGTGAAGATAGGCTATTTCACGCAGAAGAACATCGACATGGACGAACGTATGCGTGCCATCGAATACATCAAGGAAGCGGCAAATTACATCACGCTGGCAGACGGCACAAGTCTCAGTGCCTCCCAGCTCATGGAGCGGTTTTTATTCCCCGGCACACTGCAGTGGACTCCGATTGTCAAGCTGTCCGGCGGGGAACGCCGCCGCCTCTATCTGCTGCGCATTCTGATGGGCGCGCCCAATGTGCTGCTGCTCGATGAACCTACGAATGATTTGGATCTGGAAACAATGTCCATCTTGGAACAGTTCATCGACGACTTTTCCGGCGCGATCATCTTCGTGTCGCATGACCGCTTTTTCATCGACCGCCTTGCCGATAAAGTCTTCGTCTACCAAAAAGACCATACGCTGCGCCAGTATCCCGGCGGCTATTCCTATTACAAAGGCGTAGAAGAACGCGAAGAAGCACAGAAATCCGCCGCGGCCGCAGAAGTAAAGCCTGCTAAAGCTCCCGCCAAGGAAAAAACGAAAACAGCTTCCGCTAAAAAGCTGTCGTTCAAAGAACAGAAAGAATATGACGAAATCGAAGCCGTAATCGCCTCTGCCGAAGGAGAATTAAAAGCAGTACAGCTTCAAATGGCGCAGAATGCCTCTGACTATGGCAAGCTGAATGAATTGACCAAAGAAGAACAGCGTCTGCAAGAAAAGCTGGAACAGCTCATGGACCGCTGGGCATATCTTGAGGAAATAGCCGAAAACAGCTGACTTATTTGATAAGCTGTCCTTATAAAAAATCACCGTCTTTGTACATTAGCAAGACGGTGATTTTTTTTGCGTGAATCTACTTAGAATTCAATCTGCAATTTAAATTCCGTATTTTGTTTTTCTTCTTTTGCCCAATCGTTAAGCATATTGATGATAGCGACGAATCTCGAATCTGCTATTTCTTCCATGATCTTTTGCACTTCACGGGAGCGGCTGCCCACATATTCAAAATTGATGCAGGTGGAATTTGCTTTATCTGTCTTTTCCAGCAAAGCTGCTACTACGGCGTTCATATTAGCTTCGTTGATGACTGCATAATCGCTCAGATCATTGTTGCAGAGAATAGTCGTCATATTGAAAAAGCCGCGTTCTTTATCGCTGACCGGCAGTGCAAAATATCTATTTTCATACTTCTTGTTGTACGGTACATCGCAGCTGCATTCGTCGTCCTTTGCTTCATATCTGCCGACCAAGTAAACTGCATTGGGCTGAGCACCGACCGGCGCGAATTTTACCAGCTCTTTGAACGCAACTCTAAAAGTATTTTCTTTAAATCCTTGCTTGTTAATGTAAAGATTTACTTTCATTGACAGTGAACCTCTCTTTTTCGATTTTCTCTCTTTGATAACCTTGCCATCACGCAATTCGCCATATGGTGATGGCATTTCCCAATCAGCATTTCCCTCATCGCTGAACTTTACCTATATAGTATTCTACCAGAGGTAGGAGAACGCCTCTATTTTTTGCAAAAAAATTTTATTTTTTCCAACGACAGAAGCGGTACTCGCATAGATCCAAGATTCCGAATAGGCACAGCCCCATAAGGCTCAGCACGATAATTCCTGCATACATATCGAGGTAATTGACGCGCAGCCACGCATCCATGATGAAATAGCCCATGCCGTATTTCGTGCCGAAAGTCTCTGTGAAAAACAGCACCGATACGGCAGTGCCCATCGCCACGCGCAGTGCCGTGATGAAATTGGGCAGCACGGCAGGAAATAGTATCAGGCAGAATATATCTTTGAGCGATGCGCCTAGGCTGTAGAGCGGATAAAACATCTCCTTGGGAATTGCCTGCACGCCATCGCGCAGTGCTACTAAGAGCTGAAAGACGACGATCAAAAATATCATGATGACTTTAGGCAGCTCGCCTATGCCTGCCAGCAGCATCAGTATGGGCAGCAGCGCGATCTTGGGCACAGGATACGTCAGATAGACAACAGGTGCCAGCAGCGTATCCGCCGTCTTGAAATAGCCCATGAGCATACCCAGCGGCACGCCGACCGCTACGGCAAGTGCCACTCCGGCAGCAATGCGCCAAAGGCTGTAGAGCATATGGATCATTATCGTGCTGCTGAAAATATCCATCAGGCGTTCAGCTGCCATAAGCGGCGTGGGAATTATCGGCAGATTAACTAATAGTGAAATAAAATACCATACTATGCAGAGAACCAGTGCCGCCGGAAGGTAATAAATGGCATTACTCTTCACTTTGCTCACCTGCCTTTCGCAGATACAGCCGCAGCATTCTAGCCAGACGGGCAAACTCAGCTTTTTCACGGAAATCACGGTCGCCGAACAAGGGATTGTCGATGATTTTATAGACAGATGAAGGCAGATTCGTCATAACGATGATCTTTTGGCCCATGTAAAGAGCTTCTTCCACATAATGTGTTACGAAGATAGTCGATACCTGCTGCTTTTTCCATAGACCTATGAATACATCCTGCATTTCCTCGCGCGTTATAGCGTCGAGAGCCGAAAAAGGCTCATCCATCAGCAGAAGATCCGCCCGCAGAGCAAAGGCACGCGCCAAGCTGACGCGCTGCTTCTGCCCGCCGCTCAGTTCACGCGGATACCGCTTTAAAAGAGGCGTAAGCCCCAGCATCTCAGTTAGTGCCGCCGGGAACTTTGCCTTGCTGCCCTCCTTTATACGCAGCCCGAGCATGATATTATCCTTGACCTTCAGCCACGGCAGCAGCCCGTAATTTTGCGGAATGTAGCCAATGCACTGGCTGGCAGGGCTGGGAGTTTTGCCCTTGATCTTAACTACTCCCGTGTAGCGGCGGTTAAGCCCGGCGGTGATATTGAGCAGCGTCGATTTGCCGCAGCCTGACGGGCCGATCAATGCCGCAGTAGTCCCGTCGTCGAGCCTGATATTGACGCTGTTTAGCACTTTTTCTGCACCGTAGCCGGCAGATACATTGCGTATTTCTATCATTGCCTTGTTACTTCACTTCCTGCAATTACCGTCTCAGCAGATCGCTGACAATATCCTCATAATCGAATGACTGCTTGACCAAGCCCTTGTCATTGAGCCACTTGATAGAAGCATCCCAGTCAGACTGCGCCGGCAGGCTCGCCTTAAAGTACTTGGGCATCGTCAGTGCATCCTTAGCAGCAGGCGGAAGCCCTGCCTTTTCAATCACGAGATCCATGTATTCGCTCTGCGGTGTGTTATTGATATAGTCGATAGCCTTGTCATAAGCCCTGTACATCGCCTTGATAGCATCGCCCTTATCCTTTATGCTGTCAGCCGTAAACACCATAACACCGGGATTTAACTTCATCTGCTCGGACGAATCTATCATATGGCTGCCGTTTTTCACAGCAATGCTGCCCATCGGCTCCGGCAGCACAGCAGCATCAAGCTGACCATTCTGAAGCATCTCCAAGCGCGTCGGAATCTGCGGAATGACAGTCTTATTGATATCACTTTCCGTCATCTGGCTGCGAGACAGCATCTGATCCAGCACAAACTCTATTATCGTATTCTTCGACACAGAAATATTTTGCCCCTGCATCTGCGCCAACGACTGCGCCTGATTAGCCGTACCGGCCACGAGACAGTAATTACCGTTCGTACTAGACGTTATCTTGACATCAAAACCGCCTTCCTTAGCAAAGCCCGCAGCCAGCATATCAGACACAGCACCGTCAAGATTGCCGCTCTGCAATGCCGAATCACGGTCCATCGCACTCTTGAAATGCTCCAGCTCTACATTCACGCCTTCTTCCTTAAAAAAGCCCTTCTCCTGAGCAATGATGAACGGTATAGAATCAATATCCGGCATCAAACCGACACGCAGCGTCTGCACCTCCGACTTCGCCTCCGGCACTTCCGACACGCCCGATGACTGCGACGAATCAGAACCGCAAGCCGATATGAGCAGCGAGAAAATGCACAGCACAGCTACAAATAATTTCTTCACAAAACTCATCCCTTCCCTAAAACTGCACAGCAGCTTATCATCATATAAATATATAATAA
>CATYZV010000149.1 GCA_958415865.1 uncultured Selenomonadaceae bacterium | reverse complement strand
TGATTATTAAATGAGAATATTGAGCAATAATCTCTGATGTATTTTTTTAGCATTGGTATAGAGAAGGGAAGAAGAATTCATGTTTGGTATGTCTATGGATATCGGTATCGACCTCGGTACTGCGAATGTCCTTATTTATATAAAAGGCAAGGGAATCGTGATCCGCGAACCCTCAGTTGTTGCTATCGACAACGATACGAACCGCATTTTGGCAATCGGTGAAGATGCACGCCGCATGATCGGCAGAACACCGGGCAATATCGTCGCTATCCGCCCGCTGCGCGACGGCGTTATCGCCAATTACGATATAACGGAACAGATGATCCGCTACTTCATCGGCAAGGTATCGGGCCGCCGCTTCATGTTCCGTCCGCGCATCATGATCTGCGTGCCTTCGCGCATTACGACGGTTGAAAAGCGCGCTGTGCAGGAAGCTGCTATGCAGGCCGGCGCGAGCCACGTTCAGCTGATTGAAGAACCGATGGCTGCTGCTATGGGTGCAGGCCTGGACGTAGCAGAACCGAACGGCTGCATGGTCATCGATATCGGCGGCGGCACGACGGATATTGCCGTCATCAGCTTGGGCGGCGTTGTCGTCAGCGATTCGCTGCGCATGGCAGGCGATAAATTTGATGAATGTATCATCACTTATATCAAGAATAAATACAATGTGATGATCGGTGAACGCACGGCAGAACAGATCAAGATTCAGATCGGCCAGGCTGTGTCCGGCGCGCGCGATGAAAGCATTGAAATCCGCGGCCGCGATTTGATAACGGGTCTGCCCAAGAATTTGGAAATCAAATCGGATGAAATCAGTGAAGCTCTGGCTGAACCTGTAGCTGCTATCGTTCAGTGCACGAAGCGCGTGCTGGAAGATACTCCGCCGGAACTCGCGTCTGACATCATGGACAGAGGCATTGTGATGACCGGCGGCGGTGCTATGCTCTACGGTCTTGACAGCTTGATTCAGAAGGAAACGGGCATTGCAACGTATCTGGCTGATGATCCTCTGACCTGCGTTGCTATAGGCACGGGCAAGGCTCTCGATTATCTCGGCAGAATCAGTAGCTTGAATAAATCATCTAAAGCTAAAGCTTAAAATTAAAATAAAAAGACGACTGCCTTGTGCAGTCGCTTTTTTTTAGAAAGCGGGAACATCATGAAGTTTAATAGATTGAAATCGTGGAGAATCCTGCTGGCTGTGGGCGCAGCCTGCTTTTTTATGGCTCAGCCGCAGTCTCAGGCAGCGAAAAAGACAGTACCGGCTCAGCCGCCTGCCGCTGAGCAGCAGATACAGCAGGATGCTCAGGAGATCAGCAGCATACGCTTCAGCAAGTCTGCTGACAAGGTAAGAGTGGTATTTGACATCAATGAGAATACGCAGTATTCCGTTCAGCAGAAGGAAAACGGCGATGTGCTGGTAGATCTGTCGCAGCCGATTGCCAAGCAGTATTTAAAAGGCATTGCAGTGGGCGATGATACTGTGCCGTTCATCGAGATCTACAGCGATGACAAGATGAGTGCGGCAGTGATAAAGGTAGCTGACAGCTCTGCTTATACCAGCGGTGAATTGCAGAATCCGCGCCGCCTCTACGTCGATATCGACAAGAATTATGAGTACAGCATCACGAAGAACATAGAACCGGGGCTGACGCAGATTTCTTATTACAGCAAGCAGGCTGGTGAAAAGCAGACGGCACAGCTGCTGGAGATAGATCCCAAGTATTTTGCTTTTACGCCGGTGCTCGGCGGCGGCAATGTCATGGCAAAAAATACGGTCAGTGCGATGGCTCGTTACGCTCAGGCAGCAGCGGCGGAAAATGCTTCGTACTTCGGCGACGGCAAAGAGCTGTACGGCGTTACGAAAATAGCCGGCGATCTCGTGTCTTCGATGTATCTGCCGCGCACGGCTTTCGGCATACTATCTGACGGCACGCCTTATATCGGTGAAGTAAGCTACAGCGGCATAGTTCACAGCGACAGGGGAGATCTCTTCGTATCGGGTCTCAACGGTAGGCGCGGCGACGGTGTCATGCTCTACAATCACTATTACGGCAGCTCGACGGGAACGGGTGCCGGCGGTGTTGAGTATACGGTCAAAGACGGCATTATCACAGCGGTCAGAGCCGGCAACAGCCCTCTGCGAAACGATGACAGCATCGTAGTGTCGGCGGCAGGCAGCAGCGCAGCTGCGCTCAGCGGCCTAAAAGTCGGCGACGCGCTCGATATCGAACAGATTTTAAACGCTCCGTGGGATACGGCAGTAAACGTCCTCGGTGTCGGCCCGCTGCTCGTCAAGGACGGACAGGTGGATGTAACTGCGGCGGCAGAGCAGATAGGCGTTGACGTAACAGGCGCAAAGGCACCGCGCACGGCTGTGGGCATACTGCGCAACGGCAATATTCTATTTGCGGTGCTCGATGGCAGGCAGGCTCATAGCAGAGGCATGATGCTCGATGAATTTGCCCGCTTTTTGATAGGCATGGATGTGGTCGATGCGGTCAATTTTGATGGCGGAGGTTCGTCAGAGCTTGTGCTCAACGGCAGGATTTTAAATTCTCCGTCAGACGGCAGAGAACGCCCGGTGGCTACTTCTCTGGTGGCAGTGCGCCGCTGACTTGCCCAATCTCAGCCTGTATGGTATCATCAAAGTGAGGGAATCAGCTTAGTTTTTAGTTTGTGTATGTATTTGCGCGAAAGGGCGTGAAAACCATGAAAAAAAGATATATAGTGCTTGTATTGGTGCTCTGCATGATGATGGCAGCGGCAGCGGCCTGCGCGATGGAAAGCTCTCAGGTGGAACAGAAAGCCGTCGTCTCCGGCACGGTTACGCAGACGATAGCCGTCGGCAGCCAAGTCAAGAGCGGCGATTCGCTGGTGGATATCTCCACGCTGACGGGAACGTCTTCCGCGGCTAGAGCTACGGCTGACGGCACGGTCAGCCAAGTGCTCGTAAAGCCGGGCGATGAGGTATCGCCGGGACAGGTGGTAGCGTATATTCAGCCGTAACGGTGCATTATCAATAGAGAAAGTGATTTGGTAATTTTTTGATGGGAAAATATTTTTTAGCAATATGCCTGTCGCTGCTTTTGCAGATCGGCTCGGCTGCGGCGGCAATGCCCGCCATGATGCCGACTGATGAAATAAAGCCCGGTATGCAGGGCTGGTCGGAAACGGTCGTGCAGGGCAGCGATAAGGTGAAATTCAATGTAGAGATAATCGGCGTGGTCGACAGCGGCAAGGGAATGCCCAAGCAGATTTTGGCGCGTGCTTACGGCGATGTCATCGACAAGACGAACGGTGTCATTCACGGCATGAGCGGCAGCCCTGTATATATCGGCGATAAATTAGTCGGCGCGGTGGCACGCGGCATCGGCCAGGATGTTCTGCCGTACAATTTTTATATCACTCCGATTGAAGATATGGTGAAACTCTGGGATATGCCTGATCCGCTCGCCTACGTCAACAAGTCCGGCATTGCTGTGCTCAAAGTGCCTACGCCCGATGAGTACAAGAAGCATCAGGAGCAGAAAAACAGCGATATCGACAAGGTAGTGGAAAAGTACAAGTCGAAGGAACTGGCGGCAAAAGACGGTGAAAAGCGCGAAAAAGGCGCGGCTCAAAAGCGTCTGGAAGAGATCCTAAACGGCACCCAAACGCAGGAAGACAAGAGCAAAGACGCAGGCAGCACAGCTTCTGATGTCCAGACAGATGAGATAATCGATACCATCAGCGGCATCAGCGACGGCGAGAATATTTTCCCGGAGGCAAAGCTGGAAGAACATATTTCTATGAGCAGCTTTCTGTTAAATTCCATTCGGGCTGAAGAGCAGCTGCGCAGCCAGGGTACGGAAAATTCAGCGGCGGTTCCGATATATGCGGCAGGCTTTGCCAACGGCTCGTTCAATTACTTAAAGCACAGGCTTGCCGCTGTCAACATGGTGCCGCATCAGGCAGGTGCGTTTTTGAGCAATTCTGCCGGCGGTGGAGATACTGATGTCAGAGCAAATGCAGTGCTCGCTCCGGGTGATCCGGTCGGCGTGCTGATGGTCTACGGCGACTTTTCCGCCGGCGGCGTCGGCACGGTTACGGCTGTGGACGGCGACCGTGTTGCGGCCTTCGGCCACCCGATGAGCTACATGGGCAATGTCAATTACTTCATGTCTGATGCGAGCATAGTAGGCTCGGCAGGCGGTATTTTGAACGGCTTGAAGGTAAGCTCATTCGGCAAGCTGATAGGCAGGATCAATCAGGACAGATACAGCGGCGTATCGGGCATTTTGAATACGTATCCTGCTTCAGTGCCGGTGCGCGTCCATGTGAAGGATAAGAACCTCGGCACGGAAAATTCCTTCGCGGTCAAGATAGCATACGATGAAGACATTCTGCCCGCAATGGTGCCGACCGTCATTTACGCAGCGATGGAACGCACGGCGGACCGTTCTGTCTTTGGCAGTGCCAATGTGAAATTCACGATAATGACGGATGAAATGCCTGAGGGAAAATTCGTCCGTGAAAATATGTTTTACGATGCCAAGGATGTGGGACAGTTTGCCGTGGGTGAGCTGGGACAGGCGATGTACTATTTGTCCACGAATATCGACAAGCCGTCCAACATCCTCGATGTAAAAGTCGATGTGGAAATGAATTCGGGACGCAATACTGCCTCGATAATAAGTGCTATGCCGGACAAGGAAGAAGCAAAGCCCGGCGATAAGGTCAACATCAATGTGATGCTCAAGCCGTACCGCCGCGAGGCTGTGCCGCTGACCATTCCCTATACGATACCGAAGACTCAGCCGGAAGGCACGATGAATCTTGAAGTCAAAGGCGGCGGCTTCATCAAAGTGGCACAGCTGCTAAATTCAGCACTCGTGAACACGCCGGATACGGCAGGGCAGTTCAAGACGGTGGACCGCCTCAACGATCTGCAAAATCTCGACAAAAACAATGAAATTGTCGTATCTCCGGCAGTCGATCTCGATGCCGACGAAGCTGATACGAAAAAAGCTATCGAAGCTGCGGTTAAGCTCTCCGATGAACTGGCGAAGATGACACCGCGCGAACGCGAAGAATTCAACAAGGAACGCGAAAGCAAGATAGCCACCGATTACGTCATCGACAATTACGTGCAGACGCAGATCAAGATCAAAAAATGATTAGAAGTGTATAAAAAAAGTAAACAACTATTTACTAATTTAACTTTTATTGCTAAAATCAAATAG
>CATYZV010000148.1 GCA_958415865.1 uncultured Selenomonadaceae bacterium | reverse complement strand
GTTCATATGTATTACAAAAGCCGCGAAAAAACGCGGTTTCTTACTGAGGAGGATTACTCTTGATTACATTTGAAGAAGTGGACAAGTCGTATAAAGACAAGCTCGTCCTGCACAATATCAATCTCACTATCAATGACGGTGAGTTCATGGTGCTGATCGGCTCATCGGGCTGCGGCAAAACCACATTATTAAAAACGATCAACAAGCTCCATTCCATAGATAGAGGACAGCTCAAGATCGACGGCGTTTCGATTAAGAAGACGAACAGCATCGATTTGCGCCGCCGCATCGGCTACGTCGTTCAAGATGCAGGATTGTTCCCGCATATGACGGTGCACGACAATATCCTGACCGTGCTCAAGATAAATAATTATCCTGCTGACAAATGCGAACAGCGCATTGACGAACTTCTGACTATGGTAGAGCTCGATCCCAACGATTATAAATACCTCTATCCGTGCCAGCTCTCCGGCGGCCAGAAACAGCGCGTCGGCGTAGCGCGTGCCTTTGCCACCAACCCCGGCATCATCCTGATGGATGAACCGTTCAGCGCGCTCGACCCTGTTACGCGCAGCGACCTTCAGGACTCTATCGTAAAGCTGCAGAAGCAGTTTAAAAAGACGATCGTATTCGTAACGCACGACATGGACGAAGCTATAAAGCTCGCCGACAGAATCTGCGTAATCCAGAACGGCTGGATCGTGCAGTGCGATACGCCGGAAAATATCTTGAAAAATCCCGTCAACGACTATGTAAAGAAATTCGTCGGCAAGAACCGCCTCTGGTCCAATCCGGAATTCATCAAGGCGCGCGACATCATGCTCAAAGACCCGTGCAAGATTTCGTCCGACAGAACGATAATCCAGGCACTGCAGACGATGAACCACGCCCGCGTCGACAGCGTGCTCGTAACGGAAAACAACAAATTCCGCGGCATCGTATGGCTGGCTGATCTGCAGAACTTCAAATCGTACAGCGGCCCTTTGAGCGATTTCATCTCCGACGATTATCACGCCGTAAATGAAAACACCTCGCTCAAGGAAATCACCAACACTGTCGATTACAATCACTTCGGCATCGTCCCCGTGCTCAACGATGCGCACGAGCTGACCGGCTTTTTGACGAAGAGCCGCCTGCTGCTCGTCTTGAGCCGCCAGTATCAGGACTCTGCCAAATCCGATGAAGGAGGCATTCTGGCATGAACAGCTCGCTTTTAGCTTTATTTTTAGATAAGTATCCCGATGTGTGGATGCGCTTTATGGAACATATGAACATGACGACGATGGCCGTCGCCCTGTCCGTGCTCATCGGCGTGCCGCTCGGCATCGCCATCACGAAGAACAAGACGGCTTCCAATATCGTCATCGGCATCGCCAACCTCATGCAGAGCATACCGTGCGTAGCACTCCTGGCCTTCTCCGTGCCGTTCGTCGGCATCGGTGAAAAACCGGCCATAATCATGGTCATCGTCTACGCCCTCTTGCCTATCATCAAGAACACTTACACCGGCATCATGAGCATCGACCCGCACACGATGGAAGCAGCCGACGGCATCGGCCTTTCCTCGTGGCAGAAACTGTTCAAAGTTGAAATGCCGCTGGCTATGCCGTTCATAATGGCCGGCATCCGCATCAGTGCCGTCGCTGCAGTCGGCACGATGACCATCGCCGCCTTCGCCGGTGCCGGCGGTCTCGGCTGGTTCATCAACATGGGCCTAATCGGGCTGAATATCGACATGGTACTGCTCGGCGCAATCCCGGCATCTATCCTCGCTCTCTTGATCGACTATATGCTCGGACAGGCTGAAAACCTGCTCGTGCCGGAAGGCTTGAAGCCCGCCGCCGAAATCAGCAACGACCACAATAACAAGCATCTGTTCAAAAAAGTCGCTGTGGTAGGCCTCTGCGCCCTGCTCGTAATCGCGCCGCTCGGCGTAAAAGGCTACGCAGCCTACCAGGAAGCCACCCAGAAGAAAATCGTAATCGGCACTTCAAACTTCACCGAAGTATTCATCCTCGGCTATATGTATGAAGACCTCGTCGAAAATTACACCGATATCAAAGTAGAACGCCGCTTCAACTTAAACGGTGCTGACTTCTGCTTCAGCGCCCTCACCAACGGCGATATCGACACATTCTGCGAATACACCGGCACGGCACTCATGAACTTCGCCAAGCTGCCGATGGATTCCAACCCCGATAAAGTCTACAACGAAGTTCACGACACACTGCTCGACAAATACGATGTCGTTACCTCCAAGCCGTTCGGCTTCAACAACACTTACGTGCTGAGCGTACGCCCCGAATTTGCTAAAGAACATAACCTCACCAAGATGAGCGACCTGCTCGCCATCTCCGACCAGGTAACCCTCGGCTGCACGGCTGAATTCTTGCAGCGCGAAGACTGCCTGCCCGGACTTGAAGCAAAATACGGTACTCACTTCAAAGAAGCACGCGCCATGGATGCCTCCATCCGCTACCAGGCTGTCGCCAACGGCGAAGTCGACGTAGTCGATGCCTTCTCCACCGATGCCCTGCTCAAGAAATTGAATTTGCAGGAACTGCCCGACGACCTCCAGTTCTTCCCGCCGTTCTACGCCGTATCCTTCACGCGCAGCGATGTATTTGAAAAATATCCGGAACTCAAAGACGTATTCGCCAAGCTCGACGGACAGATTACCGACAGCGAAATGCGCGACATGAACTACGCCGTCGATGTAGAAGGTCAGGACCCGCACGAAGTAGCACACGCTTTCCTCGTCAAGAAAGGCCTCTTGGACAAATAATAGCGACATAGCTCAACTAAATTCACATATATTCATACAAAAGCCTAGGGCGCAAGCTCTGGGTTTTTGTCGTCTTGTTTAGTGGTTAGTGGTTAGTGAACTGATCACTAAAAACTGATCACTGATCACTAATCACTAATCCCTGACCCCTGATCCCTGCTCACTGATCACTAATCCCTAAAATAAAGGAGCATCTAATTATGGCTAATTCTGCAAAATCCCCTATAACGCTGGAAACCTTCATCCGGCCGCTGCTCGATTTTAAGGCGATGGGCTATATCGTCGGCGGCTCGCTGATATATTCCGTCGGCTTTAATATGTTCATCCTGCCGTGCCACCTCTACAACGGCGGCTTCCTCGGCATATCGCAGATAATGATCCACTTCCTCGACGAAGTGCTGGGCATGGATCTCAGCGGCGGCAATTACACCGGTATAATTTACTTCCTATTAAATCTGCCATTATTATTCATCTCCATGAAACGCTTTGGCGGCGATTTCATCGTCAAGACGATCGTCTGCGTAATCTGCTACAGCTTGCTGCTGTCCGCCGTGCCCATTCCCGATCACAGCTACCTGCCCGAAAACATCACCGCAGCCATAGCCGGCGGCGTGCTCTGCGGCATCGGTGCAGGTGTAACGCTTCTCTCCAAAGGCAGCGGCGGCGGTGAAGAAATCCTCGGCCTGCTGCTCATGCAGAAGTACAAAAACATGAGCGTCGGCAAGGTGTTCAACATCATCAACGTATTCGTATTCGCCACCTGCGCCTACATCTACGATATATCAGCTTCCGTCTACTCCATCTTCTTCGCCGTCGTTACAGCCGTCGTCATCGACCGCGTACACCTCCAGAACATCACCATGACCATGCTGATAATCACCAAAAAAGACCAGATCGAAGACCTCATCTTTGAAACAGTCCACCGCGGCGTTACCAAGATCAAAGGCGTAGGAGCCTACAGCGGCGAAGCCACGAACGTCCTTTTGACCGTCGTATCCAAAGACGAAGCCATCGTCCTGCGCAAAGTCCTCTGCGAAGCCGATGAAAACGTCTTTATAATCGAAGATGAAAGCATTTCCGTTGTCGGCAACTTCCAAAAGAGATTATAATATCATACTGTTATTAACACATCATCAACTTTCATGCTCATATTATGAACTATATTAGCAGCAAAGTTGATATTTGATAATAGAAAAAGCCGCCTTTAAGGCGGCTTTTGTTTTAGTCATCGGGGTAATGGCGTTTGAGATATTGGTCGAACTGAGGAACGGTGAAGTCGATTTCGCCTCGTCTGACGGCGTAGACAAATCCTTTATGGATCAAGTTATTGCGCAGGGGCGATATTGATTTCGTCGTGCGGTGAAGCCTTGCCGCCACATCTTTAAATGAACAGGGCAGTGCCTTGCAATGTGCCATAGCCAGCATAAACTTTATTTCCTGCGGCGTAGCTCGGTCGTGCCTTGTTTTGAAAAAGGCGTGATCCAGCTGTTTTATAAAGTCATCGTAGGCATTGTCTACATCTTTTAAGGAAATATCGCTTTCATCTTCTTTCATATCCCATATACAGCTGCCGTACTCTTGCAGAAAATACGGATAGCCCTGTGTAACTTCTAAGATTTTACATAAAGCATCTTTTTCATACGAAACATTAAATCTCTTTAAGGGTTCTGTCAGAGCCAAGACGGCGGCTTCAGCATCCAAAGATCCTATCTCCTGAAAATTGAACAGCCTTTCAGCATAAGATTTTACATCGCCTGCAATTTTTACTATTTTCGGCAGCCCTGCTCCGAATATAGCTATCGGATAGCTTTTTTGATTGAGACGGTGCACAGCCGTCATGAAAGATTCAAATTCGTCAGTCTTGATATACTGTATTTCGTCGATTAGCAGTACAGCGCCTTTATTTTCTTTTTTAGCTAAATACCCTACAGATAAGAGCAGTTCAGTGATATCGTTGTCCAGATCGCCGGTATCTGCCGAGCCTATTTCAGGTTCGATATCAATGCTGAAGCCGATATCTCCGTACTTTACGGAGAATGCTTTTATTATTCCCAGTGTACGCTTGGCATAGCTTGATATTTTATTTAAAGAACTGAGTTTTAGGCTCAGCTGATAAGTACATAAAGCCAGCTGTTTTAAGAATTTATATTTTTCGTTTTCCTTGATTTCAATGTATTTGCAGGGGATATCTAAATCTAAAGCGTGATTCTCTACTGTATCCAGCAGTACAGTCTTGCCCACGCCCCGCAGGCCGTAATAGATAATAGGCCTTGCCGGATAACTGACTTTGACCATCTGCAGTGATTTCACTGCCTGCTTGATTATATCTGCCCTGCCTGCCAAATACTCAGGCACTGCCCCGGCTCCGGGTCTATACGGATTAAAGTCCACGTTCATCACATCCTTTGACTCTGATTTTATAACAATAGAGGCTGTTTTGCAAAGATTATATGTCTGAGG
>CATYZV010000147.1 GCA_958415865.1 uncultured Selenomonadaceae bacterium | reverse complement strand
CCTTATATACAATGCAAACAGCGTGCCAAAATAATTTTTTATCTGAAATTTTATATAAATGTTAATTTTATTAGTACCTTTTAGTGATTCTCGAATAATGATAAATCGCTGCAAATAAAAAGAAACGAGCTATGCTTTCATTTATGAAATACAGCCGTTTCTTTTTTATTATTTGGTCTTGCGCCAGAGTGTTACCTTGCTGATGCCCAGCTGATGGCAGATTTCATCAGCGGTGAAGTCTTTTTGGGTCATTTGGCGGATTATCTCTTTTTCCATGTCCTTTAACGTGCCTTTAATCGGTATGCTCAGTGTATCATCTGTGCTGCCTGTCTGTAGCTCAGGTTCATCATCGTCCAAAATACGCTTGACTTCGCTCAATGATAAATCGTCTTTGTAGATGAAGGCGAGCACTTCGGCGATGTTTTTGAGCTCGCGCACATTGCCGTGCCAAGGGTAATTCGTCAAATACTTTCGGATTGGCTCTGACAGTTTTATTTTTTTATCATTTTTGGAGAATTGGTTCAGATAAAAATCGAGCAGCAGCATTATATCATCGCGCCGTTCGCGCAGCGGCGGCAGTGTCAGGCGCAAGACGTTGATGCGGTAGTAGAGGTCTTCGCGGAATTTGCCTTCTTTGACGAGCTGTTTTAAATTTTTATTCGTTGCACATATTAGGCGGATGTCGATAGGCATGATTTTATCATCGCCGACTCGCATGATTTCGCGTTCTTGCAGTACACGCAGCAGGCGGCTTTGGATGTCGAGCGGCAGGTCTCCTATTTCATCGAGGAAAATCGTGCCGGTGTGTGCCAGCTCAAATAGACCTTTTTTGCCGCTGCGCCGCGCTCCGGTAAACGCGCCTTCTACATAGCCGAACAGCTCCGATTCGATCAGCGTCGGCGGAAGCGAAGCGCAGTTGACGGAGACAAAAGGCTTATCGCTCCTGAAGCTGGCATTGTGAATGCTCTGCGCCAGCCCTTCTTTGCCCGTGCCTGTTTCACCGTAGATTAAAATGGTCGAGTCCGATTTGGCAAACTGCTTTGCCGTGTCCAATACATTTTTCATAACCGGTGCACTGTAGATTATATCGCTGAAATGCTTTTTGGCGTACAATCCTTTTTGGTACAGTGCCAGCTGAATTTTGCGCGCCGTCTTTTCGATGGCGTTGACCCGCTGAAAGATCAAAACATCGCTGTTCGCCTCGCTGCCGAAATTCAGCCTTATCACGTCGAGCAGCATCTTTTCGCCGCCTACGTCCAGTACTTTGCCGTTGTAATTGTCCAAGTAATTTGCCAGCTTGTTCAAGCCGCACCTGCCCGCCAGCACGGAGTTTGAACTTATTATCTGCTGGCCCATTTTGTTGGAAAAGATGATTTCCTTTGCCGCATTGTAGACGATAATGCCTTCGCCGATGTTGTCGATTATAGACTGTAAAGCCTGAAGCCGCAGCTGTTTTTTATTCTGTGCTTTGACAATAGCTAAGGCTTCATTGATAGCATTTTCTATCGAAATTTCATTTGATTCAATATAGAGGCAGTTTGTCATATGATAGCGTTCTCTTGCCATGTTCAGCGGCACGATATCACCTATGATGCTGTCAACGTGATTTTGCGCAAACTGTTCCAGCAATACAGCTATTTCAGCATCATCATGATAGGAAAAGATTCCTATCGAAATGTCCTTTATCTTAAACTCTACGCTGTCCCTGTCGATCAGATGATTATTTGATATGATAGCAATACGCTTGCAGCCTCGGCGGCTGAGCTTTTCGATCGATGGAAAAATATCCGCAAAGGCTATGTTTATATCCACCACGATCTTATCCGTATGCCTATGCAGATCCCTTGCCGTACCGCCGCGGCTGATTAATACTGAAGCATTTGAGTTATTTACCTTTGCCACAGCTGCATCATTGCGTGCGATTATGACGGGGATATCCAGCCCCATCCGCCGCAGTACTTTCTTAGCTGTCTTGGCGATTTGCTCATGCGGAGCGATGAATAATATAGCTTCCAATATAATCTCTCCCCTGCTTACTTGAAAATAATAACCGTATCTTAGCATAGCACAGATTGTATTGTCTGACCAATTTAACTATGTATAAAGCAATAAAAATGACCTCCGTCAGCTGATTTATCATCAGCCGCCGGAGGTCATTATCTCATATCCTATTACAGATATTATTTATGAATTAGAGATTGTTTTTAGCAACTTCAACGAGTTTTGCGAATGCAGCAGCATCGTTGATAGCTACGTCAGCCAGCATTTTGCGGTTTACTTTTACGCCGGCTTTGGTCAGGCCGCAGATGAAACGGCTGTAGGACATGCCGTTTGCACGGGTTGCAGCGTTGATGCGGGCGATCCAGAGTTTGCGGAATTCGCCTTTTTTAGCGCGGCGGTCTCTGCGTGCATAGGACAGAGCCTTCATAACGAGTTCGTTGGCTTTTTTGAACTGTTTGCTTCTGGAACCTCTATAACCTTTAGCTAATTTTAAGATTTTTTTATGACGTGCATGAGCGGTTACGCCACTTTTTACTCTTGGCATTGTTTACCCTCCTGATATTTGTGATATTAACGATTAAGCGTACGGCAGCATTTTGCTGATGCGTTTGTAATCAGCAGCCGTAGCGATAGCAGCTTTGCGCAGGTTGCGTTTGCGTTTCGGGGATTTCTTTTCGAGAATATGGCTTTTGAAAGCCTTATTGCGTTTGAATTCACCGGAACCGGTTACGGAAAAACGTTTTGCAGCAGCTCTGCGAGTTTTAATTTTTGGCATTATTATTTCCTCCTTTAGGCTGCACCTTGGGTGCTAAGATCATAATCATATTTTTACCTTCAAGCTTTGGTTCGCGTTCAACAGTAACAGCGTCTTTCAACTGTTCTGCGACTTTGAGCAGCAGCTCTCTGCCCATTTCGGGGTGGGAGAGCTCGCGGCCGCGGAACATTATGGTTGCTTTTACTTTGTTGCCTTCGGCAATAAAACGCAAAGCATTTTTTACTTTGAAGTTAAAATCGTGTGTTTCAATGCCGGGGCGAAGCTTAACTTCTTTGATGCTGATGACCTTTTGCTTCTTCTTGGCTTCTTTTTCGCGCTTCTGCTGTTCATAGCGGTACTTGCCGAAATCCATGATGCGGCATACAGGCGGTCTAGCCTTGGGCGCAACTTCGACCAAATCGAGATGAGCTTCTTCGGCTTTTCTCAGGGCTTCGCGGGTGGGCATTATGCCCAGCTGCTGGCCTTTGGCATCGGTTACGCGGACTTCTCTGACGCGGATTTCTCCATTGATTCTCAAACTGTCTCTGCTAATGTAGAACACCTCATTTTCTGCGGATTTTTTTATACAAACAAAAAGAGGATGGCACACACGCCACCCTCTGCATAGCAAAGTAATAACAGCCGTCAACTGTTTACTGCTTTATTGTATCGACCTCACTGACTGTGCATCGCGAGGTGAGAAGCGGTGGCCTCTGCTTGAAGTGCATCCATATATGCAACATTAATAATATAGCACATAAGATATAGGCTGTCAAGCCTTTATGGTTTAAATCTGCACTGCGCCGATCAGTTCGCGCACGTCTTTTATATCGTGTGCTTTTAAGTATGCTTCAATGCCGTCTGCTACGTCTTTTAGTGATGACGGATTGACGAAGTTATACGCGCCGACGGCGACTGCTGAGGCTCCGGCGAGCATAAATTCAATCGCATCTTCTGCGCAGGTGATGCCGCCCATGCCGATTATGGGGATTTTGACTGCCTGCGCTGCCTGCCAGACCATGCGCACTGCGATGGGCTTTACTGCCGGGCCGGAAAGACCGCCGGTGATGTTGCCCAAGAGCGGCTTGCGCGTGTTGATGTCGATTACCATGCCGGTCAATGTGTTGATCAGGGACAGTGCATCGGCTCCGGCGGCTTCTACTGCTTTTGCCATCACGGTTATATCCGTTACATTCGGCGAGAGCTTGACTATGACCGTCTTTTTCGTGTGCTTTTTGACTGATTCCGTAACAGCCGCCGCAGCCTTGGGGTCAGTGCCGAAGACTATGCCGCCTTCTTTGACATTAGGACAGGAGATGTTGACTTCGAGCGCGTCTACACCGTCGATATCGAGCAAGTGCGCCATTTTGCCGTAATCTTCAACCGAGCCGGCGGAGATGTTGACGATGATGGGCGTATTGTAATGTTTTATCTTGGGCAGGATGTCGCTGATGAACGCATCTACGCCGGGATTTTCCAAGCCGATGCAGTTTAGCATTCCCGCGGGAGTTTCAGCGACGCGAACGCCGGGGTTGCCGGCACGCGGCACGGGTGTTACGCCTTTGGTAACGATGGCACCGATCTTATGCACATCGAGAAAATCTTCGTATTCTCTGCCGAAGCCGAAAGTGCCCGACGCGCCCATGACGGGATTTTGCAGATGGAGAGAGCCGATATCCACGGCTAAATTTACCATTAGAATACCTCCCTTGCCGGAAATACAGGGCCTTCCGTGCAGACCTTGCGCCGCTTGTGCGTGAGCTTGCCTTCAAACGTACAGCCGAGGCACACGCCGATGCCGCAGGCCATGCGCTTTTCCATCGAAACTTGGCAGTCGATATCGTGTTCGTAGGCGAGCTTGGCTATGCCGTCCATCATGATCATCGGGCCGCAGGTGTAGATATTTGTGATATTGTGGCCGGCTAATATCTGCGGCATGAGCTGCACCGTAAAGCCCTTAAAGCCCACCGAGCCGTCATCTGTCGTAACGTAAACTTTGTCGGCATACGGCTTTAAATACTTAGTCCAGAAAACTTCATCTTCATTCTTGCCGCCGATCAGCAGAACAGGCTTCTGTCCCTTTTCCTGCAATACGCGCGACAGGTAAATCAGCGGAGCAATGCCCACGCCGCCGCCTATCAAGAGCGGCTGGCCGCCTGCTGCACTGATATCCTTGGGAATAAATCCATTGCCGATAGGACCCAGCACGCTGAGCACATCGCCTTTTTTCATCTGCGCATATTCAGCAGTACCTTTGCCGACAATTCTATAGATCAGCGTCAAAATACCCTTTTTGATATCCACATCGGCAATGCTGAACGGGCGGCGCAGAAAATTGACACTCGGCTCCTTCTTCACGTGCACAAACTGTCCCGGCTGCGCCTCAGCAACGATTTCAGGCACTGATATCAGCATGCGCTTCACATTGCTATTGACCTGTTCATTTAGCAGCACAGTCCCGGCTGCAACTAGCTTTTTCAATGCTTTTCCTCCTTATAATCCACTATGTATA
>CATYZV010000146.1 GCA_958415865.1 uncultured Selenomonadaceae bacterium | reverse complement strand
CCATCGCCGATAGCCTCTATTGTTTCACTTCTAAAATTTGGATTAGTCTTTATTATAGCGGAAATTAGAAATTCGTCAAGAATACAGGCATTTTATCTAACAAAAAAGGTTTCTGCCTCGATGAGCTGAGGAAAAAACCTTTTTTAATTATACGATTTCAGGATTTTACTTCTGTTTGATAGCAGCCTTTACAAAATCGCGGAACAGCGGCTGAGGATTGTTCGGGCGCGATTTGAATTCGGGATGGAACTGCGAAGCGACGAACCAAGGATGATCCGGTACTTCGACGATTTCCACGAGGCCGTTGTCAGGGCATACGCCTGCGATGATAAGGCCTGCATCCGTCAGAGCCTTCTTGTAGTCGTTGTTGAATTCAAAGCGGTGGCGGTGGCGTTCATGTACGAGGTCCTGGCCGTACGCTTCATGCGTCTTAGTGCCGGGCGTTATTTCGCACGGATAAGAGCCGAGGCGCATCGTGCCGCCTTTATCTTCTACACCGAGCTGCGAGGACATCAGCGCAATTACAGGGTGTGTCGTTTCAGAATTGAATTCCGTGCTATGCGCATCGGTCATGCCGCATACGTGGCGGGCAAATTCGATGACAGCACACTGCATGCCGAGGCAGAGACCCAGGAACGGAATCTTGTTTTCGCGTGCGTACTGAATAGCTGCGATCTTGCCTTCGATGCCGCGGTCGCCGAAGCCGCCGGGCACGAGTATGCCTTTGCAGCCGGCAAATACGTCGGACAGATCCGTATCGCCTTTTTCTATTTCTTCAGCATTGACCCACTTGATTTTTACTTCAGCATTGTTGGCGATGCCTGCATGGTGCAGAGCTTCCGTAACGGAGATGTAAGCATCGGGCAGTTCCACGTACTTGCCGACAACAGCGATCTTGACTTTGAGCTCAGGATTTTTGATGCGGTGAACCATGCGTTCCCAATCTTCCATATGAGCGGGGCGGTAATCCATTTCGAGCTTGTCGAGCACGATCTTGTCGAGGCCTTCTTTCTGCATCATCAAAGGCACTTCGTAAATCGTGGAAGCTGTCATGTTCTGAATTACGGCGTTGGAGTCAACGTCGCAGAACAGAGCGATCTTTTCTTTCATTTCATCAGACAGCTTCTGTTCCGTGCGGCATACGAGGATATCCGGCTGAATACCGATGCTGCGCAGTTCTTTGACGCTGTGCTGGGTCGGTTTCGTCTTGAGTTCGCCGGCTGCGCCGATGTAGGGAATCAGCGTAACGTGGATGTAGAGCACATCGTGCTTGCTGACTTCCTTTTTAACCTGGCGGATAGCTTCGAGGAACGGCAGGCTTTCGATGTCGCCGACCGTGCCGCCGATTTCCGTGATGACAACATCAGCATCATCGTGGGCTGCTACATCGTAGACACGCTGCTTGATGGCATTGGTGATATGGGGAATTACCTGTACAGTCTTGCCGAGGTAGTCGCCGCGGCGTTCTTTGTTGAGCACTGACCAGTAGATCTTGCCGGTCGTTACATTGGAGTTTTTGGTCAGGTTGATGTCGATGAAACGTTCATAATGTCCGAGGTCAAGGTCTGTTTCAGCACCGTCTTCGGTTACGAATACTTCACCGTGCTGGTACGGGCTCATCGTGCCCGGGTCGATGTTGATATACGGGTCGAATTTCTGGATGGTTACCTTGATGCCGCGGCTCTTTAAGAGACGGCCCAAAGATGCTGCTGTGATGCCTTTGCCAAGGGAAGATACTACGCCGCCTGTAACAAAAATGTACTTTGCCATTAAATGAATTGCCTCCTCTGATTGTTATTTATACGCTCAAATCTTATCAACGTCTTCTTGGATTCCTTCCAAGAGCTTGGTGCGCCGTCTGCTGCTGTTCATTGCTTTATTCTTGCTGGAAGAACTGCTGGAAGAAGTGCTAGAACGTTTCACTTCCGGCGGATTCCATTCCGTAAGACCCCATTTGCCTTCGCCTTCGTAATGAAAACGGCTGTCCATGTTGATTAGGGTATACACTTCAGAGATAGCAGCCGAGAGCGACTGCACGGGCTTGCATTTCTTTTCAATGACTTCAGTTATGAGATCTTTGAAAAAAACGGGCTTGCCATTTGCCGTTAAAATGTAATAAGCTACATCAGTTTCTGAACTGTGCAGAAAATCCATGAAAGAAACCTCCTGAAATATTATCTATATAAATAAAATAAGTTACATCTTTTCCGGTGCACTAACGCCTAAAATATTGAGGGCGTGTTCCAGCACGTATTTGACTGCTGTAACGAGCTGCAGGCGCGACTGTGCCAGTTTGGCATCCACGCCGAGAATGCGGCATCTGTTGTAGAAGCTGTGGAATGCTGAAGCCAGCTCATAAGCGTAAGACGCTATGCGGTGCGGTGCCTTGTGCTTTGCTGCCGAAGCCACTTCATCGGGATAGCTCAAGAGCTTTTTGATCAAAGCGATTTCGCTTTCATCCGTCAAGAGAGATAAATCAGCACTGTCTTCTACTGCAATTCCTGCTTCCTTCATCTGGCGGAAAATGCTGCAAATGCGCGCATGAGCGTACTGGATATAGTAAACGGGATTTTCATTGGACTCAGATTTTGCCAAGTCGATATCAAAGTCGAGCTGACTGTCGAGCGAGCGCATTATGAAGAAATAGCGTGCAGCGTCCGTGCCGACTTCTTCAATCAGCTCAGACAATGTAACGCTCTGGCCCGTGCGCTTAGACATCTTGACGAGCTGGCCGTCGCGGAACAGGCTGACCATCTGCAATAGCAGCACTTCCAAGTCATCGGGATTGTGGCCGAGAGCTGCCATAGCAGCCTTGACGCGGCAGACGTAGCCGTGATGATCGGCACCCCAGATGTTGACGAGCTTGTCAAAGCCGCGGCTGAATTTATTGTCGTGGTAAGCTATATCAGCGGCAAGATACGTCGGCACGCCGTTGTCGCGGATTACAACGCGGTCTTTATCGTCGCCGTACGCCGTCGATTTTAGCCAGAGTGCACCGTCTTTTTCGTACATATTGCCGTTGGCGAGCAATTTATCACAGACTGCCTTTACAGCATCGGGATGCAGCGTGCGTTCGCTGAACCACTTGTCAAAGTGAACATTAAACGCTGCCAAATCTTCTTTTAATGCCGCCAGCTTTTCTTTAAGTGCCGTTTCTTTAAACACAGCAAGGCGTTCTTCATCGCTCATGTTCAGATACTTATCGCCGTCTTTAGCGATAATGCGCTTTGCCGTGTCGATGATGTCCTGACCGTGGTAGCCGTTTTCCGGGAAAGCCACCGTCTTGCCGAACTGTTCGAGGTAGCGTGCATTGACGGAAGCAGCCAGATTGTCGATCTGATTGCCCGCATCATTTATATAGTATTCACTTGATACATTGTAGCCTGCGGCACGCATCAGATTTACGAGTGCACTGCCATATGCCGCACCTCTGCCGTGGCCTACGTGTAAAGGACCCGTCGGATTGGCACTGACGTATTCGACCATTATGCGCGGCTTGTCCTGCTTGGGCAGATTGCCGTACTCACTGCCTGCATCGAGCAGAGCTGCCAGCGAATCGTAAATTACATTTGATTTTAGATAAAAATTGATGAAACCGGGACCGGCAATTTCCGTCTTTTCCAGAAACGGCGCGTCGAGATGAGCCGTGATAGCTTCCGCGATCTTGCGCGGTGCCGTATGGAATACACGCGCCGACTGCATGGCGATATTAGAAGCGTAATCGCCGAGTTCTTTCTTCGGCGGCACTTCCAATAATATCTGCGGCAGTTCTCCTTCCGGCAGTGATTTATCAGCAATCGCTTTCGCTGCGGCATCTTTTATCGCCTGCATCAGCAAATTTTTGGTATCCAACAAAAAACCTCCTATTGTTTTTGTACCCGCTAAAAGCCCGTCTGTCAGTCAGCCGGGCGGACGATGACAGCCAGCTCATTGCGGCTCTGCCAGCTGCCGTTCAGATAGAGATCATAGTCCACCTTGATTTGATGAACAGCCTCATCAGAATGAGAAATAGAAAGTTCATGCGTCTTGACACGCATCTGCAGCGTCCCGTAAGGCGTAGCATAATCGCTGACGCTCACCCGGCCTTTGGCAAAAAGCTGCTGCTGCTTTACACCGCCTTGGCGCACGAGTGTCAGCGAATCCGCCGCAATCTTGAGCATCGTCGATGTTTCCGTGCCCGTCTGCTCATCCTTTTCCCTGTAAATAACAAAATGAGTGCCGCCTCTCACGTAATGATTGCCCAGTGCCTTCATCTCGATGGATTCCGTGCGCTGCTGCGCTCCGCTCTGGCGGCTTGAGATCTCTACGATGACTTTTTTCATATATGCGCAATTCTCCATTAAATACTAATATTATAGCCTAATCTGTATAGCTTGCCAACAGTATTTATGCCTGCGCTTTGATTTTAGCGTTGAATTTCTTGACCATCTTGACCGGACGGTACGATTCCTTCGCTTTTCTAAGGCCTTCAATGCCCATATCTTCTTCGCGGTTGATATAGGTCATATCAGCCCAGGCATCAGCCACAAAAGCCTGATTTATCGCCGTATATGCACCGTTCACATCGGGGTCGGCTTTTTCCACGTGGATAACAGCCGTATCGGTGTTGAGCTGCTCGCCGAAAGTAAAAGCCATTACCTTGTTGACCGATAGGATAGCACCGCCTTTGAGCTTGAGCTTGTCGAAGTTGTTGAGCACTTCGATGATGGCATTGCGTTCCGTGCCGATGAACGGATCATCCGGAGTCTGCGCCAGGCGTTTTTTATACCAGCCGTTGATAGTGATCTTGCAGAGCGTGATCAAATCCGTCTTGTCAGCAGTTATCGACTCATACTGCGCATTGGGATAATTCTTGCGGAAGCTGTTTAAATGGTTCTTTTTAGAATGGAAGCGGCGGCCCGAAAGCTTTATCAAATCCGACGCATTGTACACGTAGTCGTATTCATTGCGGTCAGTCGTGAATTCAAATTCACCGTTGGGATAATCCTTGAGCACCTCTGCCACGTGTTCTTCCAGCCCGTACATAAAGAACGGAATGTTATTTTCCGCAAAATGAGCGCGCAGCTTGTCCACTGCTTCAAACAACTTTTCTTTAGGGCAGATAGGCTGCAAAGCGAACTGTTCGCCATCGTACGCTGCCGTGAACAGCAGCATGCCGTCATCAATGCAGTATTTAATATTGTATGGTTTGCGCCACATGAACAGATTTGTAAAGTTCAGATGCGAATTTTCATGATAATTGATTTTAAAATATGGATCTACGATGACTTTATCATCTATAGTAAGTTCCTTAAATAAAATGGTAATCGCCCTCCTTGGGAA
>CATYZV010000145.1 GCA_958415865.1 uncultured Selenomonadaceae bacterium | reverse complement strand
TGTCTGTTTTATTTTATTTTTTTGAATCAATACCCATATATTATACAAAAATACGCTATAGCAGGCAATAAACAAAAGCAGAGCTGATGTATCTGTCAGCTCTGCAAAACAAATCAAGGTAAGTCAATCAGCATCTATGGGGACAAGTTCAGCGATGATGCCCTCTGCGATGTTCCCATCTATCGTCATCGTCATCATCGTCCCAGTCATCATCATCATCCCAGCGGTCGTCGTCCCAATCGTCATCATCGTCATCCCAGCGGTCGTCGTCATCATCCCAGTCATCATCGTCATTCCAATACCTGTGGTGATAACCATAGCCATCGGCAGGCGATAAAAGAGCTGTCAGACCAGATGTCTGTGATTGAAGGCTGCTGCTCGGAGTTTCCGCCAAGGCAACGCCGCTAAAAGACAATGCTGCAATCAGAGCACTGCTCAAAAGCAATTTTTTCATAGTAAAACCTCCGTGTATATGTGAGTAGATGACAAACAATTATTATAATCTTCTATGCAGAGGATGAAAGTTCCTCCTATGACCGCTGAAAGACAGGTTAGACTAAATTAAAAATTATATTCGATTCCCATCAAGGCAGTTCTGCCCGGTGCGGGGATATCGCCGTTTAAATAATACGAGCCGAGCGTTTCGTACGATTCGTTCGTAAGGTTGCGCAGCTTGAGATAGGTGCTCCACTGATCGTCGAATTTGTAATTGACATTGGCATCTACCAGCAGGTAATTGCCGCTGAAATAGCGGTCATCCCTGCCGCTTGCCGCTGTCAATAATAGGCTGTTGTGCCAGCGGTCATCGCCGTAGCTCAAAGCTGCTTTCCAGCTGATCGGAGCAAAGTCGCTAAGCTCTGTCATATTGCCCTGTCCGTAATCCGTGTGGGCAATCGTGCGCGTAAAGGACAAAGAGCCTTTGTACCTGTCGCTGAACTGATGCGCCAAGTCGATAGAAAAGCCGCGCCGCTTTTGGTTTTCAAAGTTGACTGCACGGTATTTGCTGCCATCATACAGCCAGCCGATGGGGTCATCGAGATTTTCGATGAAGGCATTAAAGCCGACGGCCGTATCATCACTTAGGCGGTGGCGCAGCCCCAAGCTGCCTTTGTGGCCCGTTTCAGGGCGCAGCCGGCTATTGCCCTGAAAATATTGATTGTCGTAGTACATTTCATCGAGCGAAGGCAGGTCGTATATCTGGCTAAGCGAAGCGTAAATCGCCGTGTCATCGCTGGCTCTGTAATCGAGTGCACCGTTGGCGGTGTATTCGCTGCCGAAATCGCTGCTGTGGCTAAGTGCCGAGGTACCGGTCAAGGTCAATTTGCCGAAGCGGCGCACGCTTTGCAGATACGCCGAGACGGTGGAGCGGTCTTCTTCGTAATTGCCGCCGAGATTGTAAGGATTGTTTCTATCCTGGCTTTCATCTTCAACGGAGGTATGGCGGTAGAGGATGCCTGCCGTAACCGTGTGGTCCTTGCTGATGCGCCAGCCATCGCGCCAGTCGATGCCGTCGACCGTGTTGTGCCAGCGGCTGTAGCTCGGTTCATCTTCCTGCTCGTCAAAGCCTGTCGGCACGTACATATCGCCTTGGGTGTAATTGTGGTAATAAGTGATAAATGCAGGTGCTACACTGTTCTTTTTGTAATCGTACGTCAGTGAGAAATGATTTATGAGCTTTTCATAATTGTAATCCAGCGGATTGCTGAGTGAATTCCAAAGCCCCGTATCATTGCTTAGATGACCGTAATTAAACGTCAGCGAAGTATCATCGGTGAGGTCGCGGTCAATGCGGTAGTACATCTCGCGGCGGTTGCTCTCGGAATTGGGCATTTCATGCGTGCCGCCGCCGATATCGTCAGAGGCTTTGTACTTCATATAGTCTTGATTGTCAAAGCCGCCTGCCGCCATCCAGTGCCAGCCGTTCAAGCTGCCGCCGGTAGCTGCCTTGACCTGCCACGCGCCATAGCCGCCTGCTGCCATATCGAGCTTGCTGGCACGCTTACCGCCCTTTTTCGTGATGATGTTGATAACGCCGCCGGGTTCGCCTGTGTTGAGCATATAAGAACCTGCCGCACCGTGAATTATCTCGATTTTTTCAATGCTGAGAATCGGAGGCAGCAAGTCGGCATCGTATGAAGCCCTGCTGCCGGAAATACCTTTGTCGAGGTTGACGCGCCTGCCGTCGATCATCACGGCAACGCGCTCATCGCCGTCGATAGAAACGACCAGATGACCGTTGTTCACAGCACCCGCGCTGACGTTTACGCCGGGAGCGTAGCCCAGTGCTTCCGCGACATTCTTGTAGTGATTGTCGTGCAGTTCCTGCTCGGTGATGACAGTCGTGTACGCCGGTGTTGGTATTAAATTCGTATTCTGCACCGCGCTGTGCGCATCGACTGCATCGGCAGGAGCATTAGCTTGTTCGGCCTGAGCCGCATTTGCCAAGAGCAGCACCGAAGCCGCTATGGCGGAACTAGATATGATTTTCATATGTAATTTGCTGTTTACTATCTGATTTTATAAACAGCAGTTTTCACATCCTTTCTTTACATATTATTTTTTATTATACCAAATCAGCAGTCATTTTTCTTCCTTTATATTTATATTATCTTCGTCGGCATAGCGCAGCCAAAAGTAAGTGAACAGTATTAATAATGTAGTCAATATCATAATCCGTTCAAATAAATCAGCGGCTGCAAGGTGCATTCGTCTGACGAAAAGATTGATTCTGATGTAGGCAGTATATACCGTCTGCATCAGCAGCCTATTGCCCGTGATATGCGGCGTTTTCTGCCAGTGCCACCAGAGCCACATCATAAAGCGGTTGATGCCGCGCCCCAGCATCATGCCGGCCTGCGAAGTCAGCAGAGTGAACACGCCTATGAGTATGAAGCTTATATTATAGCCCAGCAGATAGACTGCGCCGCCCAGCCCGATGAGCGGAATCAAAAATATCATCCCTAATTTCACTAAGACGAAACTGCCCAGCATTTGGAATAAGCTGCGGCTTAGACGCTTTACCGCCGGCAGGTGGCTGCGCACGAACTGATGCAGTCTTTTAGCGGCAGTGCTGAGGGGAAACAAACTGCAAAAAAACGATTTTAAGTCGCGCCACCGCTCGCGGATATTGCTGAACAAAGAGGCAAAAAACCTCTGCAAATCGCCCGGCAGGTCTCTGAGCCAGCCGGCAAGACGCATAGGATCTACGTAAATAGAGATATTTCTCAGCAGATTTATCAGATTATTCGGCGACAGAAAATGCAGTATATCATTTAAGGAAGGAATGAACAGCTGCAGGCGGCTGAATATCTTCCTTAGAGAATCGAGTATATTGCTCACCGTATCTAAAGACAGCTGCATATTCATAAGCCCCTGCACCATATTGCTCAGCGGCAGCGGCACGACCGTCAGCAGCAGGCATAAAAGAATAGCCGCCAAGCGGAAAAAGAGCTGCCAGAACAGATTCCATAAAAATAAATGCGGAGCACGCTTGAAGGCAAGCAGCCGTATTAGCAGGAAAAACTTCAGATAATGCCCTCTAGCAGTGAGCCAGCCTTTGCAGATAGTAAAGTATTTTTTCATCAGTTGAATAAAATCGGTGAAATATAGTCTTCATCCGGTTCATTATCGATAGCTTCCGCAAATTTCTTCCATTGCTGATAGCGTTCAGCGATGTATTTTGACATCCCCTTGTAATAAACTTCATCGTAGGGAATGAACAGATAAGCCTCATCTTTAAACTTCCGGCAGTGGTACTTTTTAACGCCGAAGTAATGCAGTGCGTACGTATCGACATCGGCAGGATAGCTCGGCAGCAAGTCATCGTCAAATTCGCTGTTAAGATAGTAATAGCGGCAGAAAGCAGCCCCGATTTCATTGAACACGTCGATAGAAAGACAGCCTTTAAAATCTTTATCATCGCGTATAAATTTGCGCAGATCCCGTTTGTTTTTCCCGCTTTTTACCGACGATATGAAAGAAGCATTTTTCTCGCAGAACGCATCACTCATCAAGTCATGCTCAATGCACCAGCGCAAAAATACAGCCATGTGATTATAAGCCGTCAGCTCATCGAGCGGCAATTCCTTCTGTTTAATAGAATTGAGATGCCAAATGGCATCGTCCATCACATTATCGAGGTACAGCGAAAGTTCCGTCCATTCTATATCCGGCTTTATCAATGCGCAATTAATGCGCTTTATGTCCACGACAGTGCCGCATTCTTTTATCATGCTCATCAATAAGTCCTCTGCCCCTACATCTGCTTTTAACAGCTCGATTTCCTCAGGATAGAGCGGCACCGGCTGATAGAAATCCACCCTGCTGCCGCCTGGCAGAGTCAAGGGAGCATTCTGCACTTCCTCAGGTACAGTCAGAATGGCACCGCTAAAGCGCGTATTGCCCGCGTACGGAACATCGCTGGCTATCACCTGCCCTTCACCGAGCCACACATCCTCATCCGTCATCACAGAATGTGCTATGTCGATTAAGAGCTGCACTGGCCAGAACCAACGCTCATCCTCATTGTTGATACTCCAATAAAACGGCAGCTTAATTATAAGCTCAGCACGTTCAGCAGCAGCAAACCCGCCCTTATCATCATCAGGAATATTCATGCGGCAGGCACCCAAGCCTATCGTGCTCAGCGTGTAGAAATTGTGTCCGTTGTGCGGCGGAATCACTAAGATATTTACGCACGCCTCCTCCATGCCCTCATCCAATATAGACGAATACTCGCCGAACCTGCTGCAGATATACCGCTCAACAGCCTCCGCTTCCGATTGCGAATAGCTATCAGAATACACCACCGGACCGTGTATCTCCTCTATCATAGATAAAAAATCCCGACAATCATCCTCAATATCCGGGTCCTCCACCCCCTTTTCCAGAGCACACGAAAACGCCTGATGCGCTAGACCCAGATAACGCCGCACCTCAGAATCCTCCATCCTGTCAGCATTATCCACCGCCTTATAATACAGCGCGTAGCCTACCATATAATGCCAGAAAAAATTCTCCTCTTCAGGATGCCTCATCAAGACCTTCAAAGCCGTATCATAACAGCCCGTATTGTTATAAGCCGTAGCCAAAGCCTCCACCAGCTCCTCCGTCCAATACCTTTCCGGCACAGCACACACAGCAGCGATTATCTCATCGTACTCGCCCGCATCATACCAGCCATCTATCTGCTCCATAAGTTTATCCAAATCGTATTTCTTTCTTCGCTTGCCCGTCATAAATACGTCTCCCGTCTATAAGATTATACGTAAACAATATAGATAGTTTAACACAGACGGCTGATAAAGTCATTTCTTGAAGAGCAGCTATAAATAAAAAGCATATTGTCAGATTATACTGCATATGAT
>CATYZV010000144.1 GCA_958415865.1 uncultured Selenomonadaceae bacterium | reverse complement strand
CAATAATATCAATAATTGTGAAAAATAAGTATTGCATAATAAGTTCATTTATGATATTATAAGTTCAAAGATAAAACGAACAAAAAATGTTTGATTATTAAAAGGAGAGAACAAAAATGAGAGCATTTGTAATTAACAATCCAAACAACGCCGGTGTATATGAAGTAGAAAAACCCACACCGAAAGACGATGAAGTCCTGATTAAAGTCGCAGCAGCCGGTTTTTGCGGCACGGATATTCATACATACAAAGGCGAACACGTAACGAACTATCCGATCATTCCCGGTCATGAGTTCTCCGGCATTGTCGTGGATACAGGCAAGAAAGTTACGCAGTTCAAAAACGGTGATGCCGTAATCGCTGACCCGAACGTATTCTGTGAAAACTGCTACTACTGCAAGCAGAATAAACAGATCCACTGCGAACATATCGAAGTAATCGGCAATACGCGCAACGGTGCATTTGCTGAATACGTAACCGTTCCCGAACGCTGCGTGTTCCCGGCGGGCGATATCGACATGGTGGAAGGTGCTATGGCTGAACCGCTTGCCTGTGTCATCAACAGCCACAACAAAGCAGCCATCCCCGTGGGTGCCAATGTCCTCATCTGCGGTGCAGGCACTATCGGCTTGATGCACCTTCTGATATCCAAAAGAAGAGGCGCGGGCAAAATCGCTGTCATCGACGTGAAGGAAGCACAGCTTGCCAAGGCTAAAGAACTGGGTGCAGACGATGCTATCTTCTCCGATGCGAATGTAGCACAGACGTTAAAACAAAAGTATCCGAAAGGATTCGACTTCATCATAGAAGCAACCGGTGTGCCCAAAGTAGGCGAAATGGCTATTCCGCTGCTCGCTGATACCGGAACGTACGTAGCATTCGGTGCATGCCCGACCAAGAGTGAAATCAAGATCAATCCGTTTGAACTCTATTATAGAGATTTAAAATTGATTGGCTCTTATGCTTTAGAAAAGACCATGCCGCAGTCCATCGCTATGATCAACGGAGGCATTAACTTAAAGCCTTTGATCGGACAGGTCATCACATTAGATGAAATGCCGAAAGTATTCGCTGATTTCGTAGCCGGCAAGACGAGCAATAAAATCATCGTAAAATTTGACTAAATAGTAGATACGCTGGAGGTATAAAATATGCTGGTAAATATGAGCACCCTGATCAAAGATGCAGAAAAACATAATTATTGTGTAGGAATGTTCACTTCGCCTTCTCTGCCGTTTGCTGAATCTGTAATCGCAGCGGCAGAAGAAACGAACACACCTGTGATGTTCGGACAGGTTGAAATTTGGGACAAATACGGCGACATCACGAAAAACGGCCCTATCATGGCTGAAATGGCCAGAAAAGCTAAAGTCCCTGTATGCCTCCATCTCGACCACGGCACGACGCTTCCTTATATTATGAAGGCTATCCGCGCCGGCTATACATCGGTAATGGCAGATTTCTCGGAACTGCCCTTTGAACAGAATGTAGAAAATGTAAAAAAAGTAGTGGAATTCTGCCACGCTGCTGATATCTCCGTAGAAGCACTCTGCGGCAAGATGCCCAATGTATGGCTTTTGGCTGATCATCCTGATTTGGATATCAGAGAATTCTTCACCAAGCCTGAAGAACTGAAGGAATTTGTAGAAAGAACGGGTGCAGATGCGATGACGGTTTCTTTCGGCACAGTACACAACATGAAAATCGCTAAGCCTATGCTCGATTTTGACCTCCTGAAGAAATTGAAACAGGCTGTGCCTGACTGCGCTCTCGTTGTGCACGGTTCTTCCGGCGTAGAAGAAAGCCAGATCAAACAAGCTATCAGCTACGGTCTCAGAAAGATCAACGTCTACACTAAACTGTCGATTGCTGCTCAGCCTGCTATGCAGAAAGCAATGGCTGCCAGTGATGAACCGCTCTTCTTCCATGAACTGCTGGACATCGCTCAAAACGCTATGAAAGAAGCGATTAAAGAATCTATCGCGCTGTTTTCCAACGGATATGATTTTTCCGGCAGGACGTATGAAGAATTCAAGAACTGATAGGGGAGCATATTAATGAAGAAAATCATCAACACTCCGGAGACAGTAGTCAGAGAAATGTGCCAGGGCCTTGTACTGGCACATCCTGAACTGGATTATCTTCCTAAATATAAAATTGTGATGAGAAAGCATAAAAATCCGCAAAAAGTAGCAGTAATAAGCGGCGGCGGCAGCGGTCATGAACCTGCCCATGCCGGATTCGTAGGCAAGGGAATGCTCGATGCTGCCATCTGCGGCGATGTGTTCGCTTCGCCGTCTCAGGTACAGGTGTATCAGGGATTAAAAGAAATATCCGGCGCAAAAGGCACGCTGATGGTCATCAAGAATTACAGCGGCGATATCATGAACTTCCGCAATGGTGCTGCCATGGCTCAGGAAGAAGGAATCACAGTAGATTACGTCAAAGTAGAAGACGATATAGCCGTAAACGACAGCCTTTATACCGTAGGACGGCGCGGCGTTGCCGGCACGGTCTTGGTGCACAAAGTTGCCGGAGCCGCAGCCGAAGAAGGCAAGAGCCTGCCGGAAGTAAAACAGCTTGCTCAGCACGCGGCAGACTGCGTGCGCACCATCGGCTTTGCCTACACTTCCTGCACCGTTCCTGCCTCCGGCGTACCTACCTTTGAAATCTCTGACGATGAGATGGAATACGGTGTCGGCATCCACGGCGAGCCGGGCAGAAGCCGTGAAAAAGTCATGACTGCCGACGATACAGCTGACAGAATGGCAAATCAGCTGATCGACGAATTAAACTTAACAAAGGAAGATAAAATCACACTGCTCATCAACGGATTCGGTGCAACACCACTTCAGGAACTTTATGTGCTCAACAATGCCGTCTTTAAAGTTTTAGCTGAAAAAGGCATCAAGGTTCATAGAAGCTTTGTCGGCAACTATATGACGAGCATCGACATGGCAGGAGCCTCTGTTTCCTTTATGAAAATGGATGATGTGCTGGAAAAATACGTAGACAGTCCGTCAGAAGCACCGGGCTTTACCGTCAGCGGCAGGCAGTGCGAAGAACTCACATATACATTTGGAACGAAAGCAGATACTGACATCACTGCGGGCAGTGAATTGTTCTGCGAAGAAAACTGGCGAAAAATAGAAGGTACAAACATCTCTTTGGACAATTTGACTGCAATGGTGAAGAAGATGGCGGAATGTATCATCGAAAATGAAGTCAATTTCTGCAAACTCGATTCTTATGCCGGCGATGGCGACTTTGGCATGAGCGTGGCAAAAGGCTTTATCGAAGTGCGCAAAGAATGGTATGATATCATCAATACAAAGAGAAGCACCATCAAAGAATTTCTGCTGTCGTGCGCTATGATCATCATGGAACACTGCGGCGGCGCGTCCGGTCCTATCTGGGGCTCTGCCTTCCGTGCAGCAGCACTGTCGGCAGGCGATAAGCAGACTTTGACCATGCCGGAATTTGCCGCTATGATGCAGGCTGCCGTCAAAGGCATTCAGGCGACAGGCGAACGCTCTTTCGGACGCGGTGCAGTCGTCGGCGACAAGACTTTGATCGATGCGCTGGTGCCATGTGCTGATGCTTTGACATCATCTGCTGATGAAACGAATGTCGCTGCTATATTGAAAAAAGGTGCTGCGGCGGCAAGAGACGGTGCAGAAAAGACGAAACAGATAGTGGCAAGAATGGGCAGAGCAGGCACTGTAGGTGAACGAAGCCTCGGTTATCCTGATGCCGGTGCGTATGCTCTGGGCGTTATCTTTACGGAAATAGCAAAATACATGCAGTATAAATAAACAGAAATAGGTGGAAGCGTATGGCTTATGCAGGATTAGACGTAGGTACGAGCGGCTGTAAAATCGTCGTCTACGATAAATGCGGCAAAATATTGTATCAAACCTTCGAAACATACCACGAATACGGCGGGAACGGCTATCGCGAGATAGACCCGGATGAAGTGGCAGAAAAGGCTCTTGCCGTGCTAAAAAGGGCGGCAAGATTCTGCCCGGCTAAAATCGAGGCAATGGCGGTTTCCTCACTGGGTGAATCCATCGTATGTCTTGATAAAAACGACCAGAGCCTGTGCCGTTCAATGGTAACCGGCGACAAAAGGGGCATCGAAGAATGCCGCGAGCTGAAAACAAAGTACAGTGCAGAGGAAATTCTGAAAATCACCGGGCTGCCGCCCAGCGAAATGTACGGCCTGCCCAAATACATCTGGCTCTCGCACCATACAGATGCAATTAAAAATGCTGAAAAAATATTCTTCTACGAAGATTTTATCGGCTACCTTCTCACCGGAAAGCGATACGTCAGCTATTCTTCCGCATCGAGAAGCATGGCGTTTGACATAAATAAAAAACAGTGGTCATCTAGTCTGCTGGGAGAAGCCGATATCCGCCAAGAGCAGATGTCGCAGCCTGTCAGTGCCGGCTACGTCATCGGTAAGATAAAGCCGGAAATGGCAGATGAACTCGGTCTGAGTTCTGAGATGAAAGTTATGGCAGGCGGCCACGACCAAAGCTGCGCCGCCTTGGGCAGCGGTCTGGATTCACCTGAGATAGGCGAATGCGGCATGGGCACGTGTGAATTTATGTTCCTGATGCTGCCGAAAATCGACGATATCAGTTATATGATAGAAAATG
Organism: uncultured Selenomonadaceae bacterium; assembly: GCA_958415865.1. Lineage (GTDB taxonomy): Bacteria > Bacillota > Negativicutes > Selenomonadales > Selenomonadaceae > Megamonas. The sequence goes on along the minus strand of CATYZV010000144.1, from coordinate 720 downwards.
ATTTTACGTGCATTCCCTACGAATTAGGCGGAGAGTATCTGACGAGCCTAGAAGTTACGACTTGCGGTATTTTGAAGAATTGGTGCAAAAACACGATACTGAGCGGCATCGCACGGGAATGTGAAGATAAGCAGATTGACTTTTTCGCCTGCATGGACAACAAGATCAAAGGCTTGCAGACAGAACTGCTGCTTCTGCCGCAGTTCGGCTCATCAGGCAATCCAGACATCAATTACGATGTGCGCGGGACGATAACAGGGCTGACCATACATACCAAGCCGGAAGAAATATATCTGGCGGTATTGGAGGGCATTGCTTTTCAGATGAAGATGGCTTATGACCGCCTGCAAAAAACGGGGGCATCGGTGGAAAAAATCATCTGCACAGGCGGCGGAGCTAAATCGGATGTTACACTGCAGCTTCGAGCTGATATTTTCGGCGTGGAAGTGGCTACAGTGCAGTCCAAGGAAACGGGAACGCTGGGATGTATGATACTCGCAGCGGCAGGCAACAAAGAATATTCCTCTATTGAAGAGGCAGTGGAAAAGATCGTTTGCATAGACAAGAGCTTTACGCCCGATAAGACCAAAAAAGATTATTATGAGCGTAAATATGCACGATATAAGAAACTGTATGAATGTATGCACTTATTCTAAAAGCTGGTTTGGTCATGCTGTCGTTTAGTGATTGATTTATGTTCGTTTTTTGATATAATTATAC
>CATYZV010000143.1 GCA_958415865.1 uncultured Selenomonadaceae bacterium | reverse complement strand
GAATCCATTGCATTTCCGCATGATTATAACTATAATATATCATCACAAAATCAATACATGAGGAGGAATTTTTTTGGAACTTTCATGGGATTTCTCACTAGAATATATGTTTAGGATAATGCTTGCCGCGCTCTTGGGAGCATTGATAGGATACGAACGCCAGTTCAAGCACAAGTCAGCAGGTCTTAGAACCAATATACTCGTCTGCGTCGGCTCGTGCCTGATCATGATACTTTCCAATATGATGTACGAACAGGTAGAAGGCAAGACGAATGCTGACCCGGCAAGGCTCGCGGCTCAAGTCGTCAGCGGCATTGGCTTCTTGGGTGCAGGTGCAATAATTAAAGAAGGTGTCAATGTCATCGGGCTAACCACTGCCGCCTGCATCTGGGTAGTCTCCGGCGTGGGGCTTGCCGTCGGAGCAGGCTACTACAGTATCGCCATTTTTTCATCGGTGCTCGTCTACCTAATACTAGAAGCACTATCACAGCGCGATAGATATAAATGGACCATGCCCGCCGACAACATCGCCGTCAAGATAACACTGCTAAACGAGTCCAACACCATAAAGAAAATCTATGACGAACTGCACGCCCTAGGCATGGCATTCAAAGACATATCCCTCGTCTTTAAATCCGATGATATGATCGAACTAACCCTGCTGTTATACAACCCCCATCAAATAAAAAGAGCTGATATCACAGCAGGCCTGTCTGAGATTTCAGGCATTAAAACAATAAATATAGATTAATACAAAAAATAAAGCCGGGTGCAAAAGCCCGGCTGTTCTGCTATAATAATGATTTATGAGAGACAATGACTCTAATGGTCGGCCTTCCCCGCAAGGGAGATGATTGCCCATGTCTACATTCGAAGCCTTATCTTTAATGATAGCTTTCGGTATGCTCGTGGCTTTCATCATGAAGCGATAACCCTCTGATTCTAATTTAGATACAAAAGAGGACCGCTGCTTGGCTGCATCGGTCCTTTTCATTTTAGCATATACAATTTGGAGAGGGCTGACGTTACCACACATCAGACGAGTCTCTCTTTTTCTATCGCTATTATACCATATTCATATCTCTTTGGCAAAGCCATCTCTTTTTGTTATAATACTATCTACGAGAGACAATGACTCTGATGGTCGGCCTTTCCCGCAAGGGAGGTGAGCGCTATGTCTACATTCGAAGCCTTATCACTTATGATAGCTTTCGGTATGCTGGTCGCGTTCATCATGAAACGCTAATCGCTAATTTATAGCTAAACGTGGAAAAAGACCGTTACACGGTCGCGCAACAGCCTTTTCACAGTCTCAAAAACATTTGGAGAGGGCTGACGTTACCAGCATCAGACTAGTCTCTTTTTTTCCATTGCCATTATACCATATCACCTTTGGCAAAGCTATCTCTTTTTGTTATAATAATGATTTATGAGAGACAATGACTCTGATGGTCGGCCTTTTCCCGCAAGGGAGGTGATTGCCCATGTCTACATTTGAAGCTTTATCACTTATGATAGCTTTCGGTATGCTCGTGGCTTTCATCATGAACGCTAAAAAATAGTTTTACTAATAGCACAAAGGCCGATGTCTGCTAAACATCGACCTTTTTCTAGTTAATAATCAATTTAGGAGAGGGCTGACGCGACAACATCAGACGAGTCTCTCTTTTTCTACTGCCATTATACCATATCCACATATATTTGAAAAGCTATCTATGGATATAGGCTGTACTTCATCTATTATCAGCAGGAAATAATTTCTGCCAGATGACGCAGTTCTTCAGGATATGCTTTTTTATTCATTACGGCATCATTGAGATCGATGCAGACGACTCTGCCGCGTTCGAGACCGAATACAATGCTGTGCTGTCCCGAAATGGCTGCAAGGGCTGCCTGTTCGCCGAGGATGCTTGCTGCTACGCGGTCATTTGCCGTCGGCGAGCCGCCGCGCTGTACGAGACCTAAGTCGGTAAAGCGGGTTGCTACGCCTGTTTTTTCCTGCATTTCTTTTACCAGTGCCTGCATATCGCCTACGCCTTCTGATGCGATAATGACGAGGTAGCGTTTGCCTTCTTCGTCGTGCAGGTATTTTGCTCTGGCTATGATTTCATCGGGATTGTACGGCTTTTCGGGCGTGATGACCATGTTGCCGCCGCCTGCTACTGCGGTGTATGTAGCCAGCCAGCCGCATTTGCTGCCCATTACCTGCAGGATAAAGATGCGGTGGTGAGCCGCTGCTGTATCTCTCAGTTTGTTGATAGCTTCCAAGATGGTATTTGCCGCTGTATCGCAGCCGATGGAATAATCCGTGCCCCAGATATCGTTTTCAATCGTTGCCGGGATGCCTATTACTGAAAAGCCGGTTTCTTCGGCGAAGGCTTTGGCACCGCGCAGGCTGCCGTCGCCGCCGATGACGATAAGCGCATCGATTTTGCGTTCTACGAGGTTTTCATATGCCTGTCTGCGTCCTTCCTTTGTGTAGAAGCGTTTGCAGAAGCTCGTGCCTAAGAATGTGCCGCCGCGCTGGATGGTGTCTGATACGGACAGCGAATTGAGTTCTTCAATATTATTGTCAACGAGTCCGCGGTAGCCGTCGAGCACGCCCCAGATTTTGACTTTGTTTTCCAGTGCAGTACGGACGACTGCACGGACTGCCGCGTTCATGCCCGGCGCATCTGTACCGCTCGTCATTACAGCGATATTTTCTACTAACATAGGTTAAGTCCTCCCTATCAATGATATTGCAGTTTTGTGTTTACCTGCCTTATATTTTACCATAGATTTTCATCTATGGATTTAATCTGTTGAAAAAATTCGTCAAGGCTTTGCAAAAATCCTGTTAACGGCTCATCTTCCTTGACAATGACCACTTGAAGATAATACAATTTAGTAAAAAAGCTGTGTAACTGACGGAAGTGGAATTGACCACATGAAGCACAGCTGCAAAAGCCGACCGTCTGGGCAAATTCAAAATCTTTTCTATATAAACTTATCCGATTTACAGGAGGAAATTTTTATGAATTCTTTGGAACTGAAGTACGGCTGCAATCCCAATCAGAAACCTGCCCGCGTCTACATGAAAGACGGACAGGACCTGCCTTTCACCGTGCTGAACGGCCGTCCCGGCTACATCAATCTGCTGGATGCTTTCAACAGCTGGCAGCTCGTGCGTGAACTGAAAGAAGCGACCGGCCTTCCTGCTGCGGCATCCTTCAAGCACGTAAGCCCTGCCGGTGCTGCTGTGGCAGTACCGCTGAATGATACGCTCAAGAAAATGTACTTCGTGGAAGGCGTAGAACTCACTCCGATGGCTACCGCCTACATCCGCGCCCGCGGTGCAGACCGTATGTCTTCTTACGGCGACTTTGCTGCGCTGTCTGATGAATGTGATGCTGCAACGGCAAGATTCCTCGCCCGCGAAGTATCCGACGGCATCATCGCGCCTTCCTACAGCGACGAAGCTCTGGAAATTCTCAAGACGAAGCGCAAGGGCAATTACCTCGTGATTCAGATGAATCCCGATTACAAAGCTCCCGAAATGGAAACGAAAGAAGTTTTCGGCGTATGCTTTGAACAGAAACACAATGATGTCAAGATCACAGAAGATATGCTGACGAACATCCCGACGAAGAATAAGGATATCCCGGAAGAGGCAAAGCGCGATCTTTTGATCTCCCTGATCACGCTCAAATATACGCAGTCCAATTCCGTATGCTATGCCAAAGACGGACAGGCTATCGGCATCGGAGCAGGCCAGCAGTCCCGCGTCCACTGCACCCGCCTTGCAGGCAACAAAGCCGACATCTGGCATCTGCGCCAAGCACCTCAGGTACTCAGCCTGCCTTTCAAGCCCGATGTGCGCCGCCCCGACCGCGACAATGCTATCGACGTGTACATCTCCGATGAATATATGGACCTTTTAGGCGGAGACGACTGGAAGCGCGTCTTCACCGAAAAACCGCCTGTATTCACTGCCGAAGAAAAGAAAGCCTGGCTCGCCAAAGTCAAAGGCGTATCGCTCGGCTCTGATGCTTTCTTCCCGTTCGGCGACAATATCGAACGCGCCCACAAATCCGGCGTGCAGTACGTAGCTCAGAGCGGCGGCTCCATCCGCGACGACAATGTCATTGAAACCTGCGACAAATACAACATGGCAATGGCATTCACCGGCATCCGCCTGTTCCACCATTAATGGGTTGTCAGCTGTTAAAAATTATAGTATAATGAAACAATAAATATACAATGCCAAGGCACAGAAGCCTAAAGAAGCTGCACTTCTTTACGTCTTCTGTGCCTTTTTATTTGTATTTACAGCAAAATACAAAAGAAAGAGGGATTCTTATGTATCAGGTATTGCTAGCCGATGATGACCCTGTACTGCATTACATATTGAAACGCTTCGACTGGAAAACATACGGCTTTACAGTCGCAGCAGAAGTAAATAACGGATACGATGTTTCCAGGGTGCTTTCATCGCAGAAAATAGACCTAATGCTCACTGATATCCGCATGCCGGGCACGAACGGCATGGAACTGCTCAGAGAAATGAATGAAAAATGGCCTTCCACCTGTGTAATCCTGCTGAGCACCTACAACGACTTTGAATACGCCCAGCGCGGCATACGCTACGGCATCTTCGACTACCTGACAAAACCGGTCAGCCCGCAGGAGCTGTCATCATCACTGCGCCGCGTCGTTGACTATTTTCAAAACCGCATAACCGAATGCAGCGACAATACACTCTACCAAACAGCAATGGACAGCCTGCCTGAGTACTTCACCATCGAGAAGAATCCCAGCAACATCATACTCGGCATCTGCACCTTTGTTACTGAGAACGTAGAAAAAGATGTCCGCCTTGAAACCGTAGCCAGTGCCTTGCGCCTGAGCCGCGATTACACCGGCAGGGTCTTTAAGAAAAAAACAGGCATAAACTTCGTCGAATACGTAACGCGCGTAAAAATGGAGCGGGCAAAAAAACTGCTGTCCACTTCACTTTATAAGAATTATGAAGTCAGCGAAAAACTTGGCTACAGAACGCCTGATTACTTTACGCAGCTGTTTAAAAAATATGTCGGCACAACGCCGCTGGAATACCGCTTATCCATGCAGAAGAGCAAAAATCTATAAATGCAAAAATAAAAGCCTGCAATATCCTTTACAAGATATTGCGGCTTTTTTATTTTAGTGCATAAATTTAGTTATCTTAAAATAATGCTCTGCAATCTTATCCTCTAATTCTTCTTCCGTCAAGTAATCCAGCAGCACTATGCCGCCCAGCATATTCATATACTGAAGAATCTCCCTATATTGCTCCCTGCTTATCCTCTCTTGTTCTTCTTCTTCAATTTTTGCCAAAACTGTCATCAAAACTCGGCTGACAGAAGTATTTCGG
>CATYZV010000142.1 GCA_958415865.1 uncultured Selenomonadaceae bacterium | reverse complement strand
ATATATTATCAACAGATTTTATTCTTGAATCTTATTCATTTTTAGATATAGAACCGATAAGGAGGTTTTCTGATGAGCTTAAAAGAACAGTACAATATTCCTGACAGCTATAAATTTTTTGCTGACGGCAAATGGAAAGATGCTGAAGACGGCAGTACCTTTGACGTTTACTGCCCGGCAACAGGTGAACATCTGACGAAAGTGGCCAATGCCTCGAAAAAAGATGTCGATGATGCTGTGAAGGCAGCATGGAAGGCGTTTGACAGCTGGAAACTGACGACACCGGCTCAGCGTTCGGAAATTCTGCTCAAGATAGCAGATATAATCGATGCCAACAAAGAACGGCTGGCTTATATTGAAAGTATTGACAACGGCAAGCCGATACGCGAAACACTCAACGTAGATATTCCGTTTGCCTCGGATCATTTCCGCTATTTTGCCGGAGTAATCCGCGCGGAAGAAGGCGAAGCAAGTTTCCTCGACAATAATACGCTGAACATCATCGTGAGTGAACCGCTCGGCGTAGTGGCTCAGATTGTGCCGTGGAATTTCCCGTTCCTGATGGCAGCATGGAAATTGGCTCCGGCTTTGGCTGCGGGCAACTGCATCATCTTCAAGCCTTCCAGTGAAACCTCTTTGAGCGTATTGGAACTGGCAAAACTGATTCAGGATGTGCTGCCGGCAGGCGTGTTCAATCTGCTCACCGGCAGAGGTTCGACGACCGGCAATTACATTTTGCAGCATCCTGATATCAGGAAGCTTGCTTTCACCGGTTCTACGGCTGTCGGCTACGATGTAGCAAAAGCAGCTGCCGATAAGCTGATTCCGGCAACGCTGGAACTGGGCGGCAAATCAGCTAACATCTTCTTTGACGATATGCCTTGGGAAAAAGCTCTCGAAGGTGTCTGCAAGGGTATCCTGTTCAATCAGGGACAGGTCTGCTGCGCCGGCTCGCGCGTATTCATTCAGGATACGATTTACGATAAATTCACAGCAGCGGTCAAGGCAAAATTTGAAGCGATTAAATTGGGACTTCCGTGGGAAGCTGACACCGTTATGGGCAGCCAGATCAACAAGAAGCAGCAGGAAAAAATTCTTTCTTATGTCGATATTGCTCAAAAGGAAGGCGCTCAGATCATCACGGGCGGCCATAAAGTTGATGCTGGAAAGCTCAAAGACGGCGCGTATGTGCAGCCGACGATCATCGGCAATGTGCATAATGATATGCGCGTAGCACAGGAAGAAATTTTCGGCCCGGTAGCATGCTTTATCAAATTCCATGATGAAGGTGAAGTCATCCGCCTTGCCAACCAAAGCGAATACGGTCTCGGCGGTGCAGTCTGGACTAAGGATATCAATAGAGCTATCCGCGTAGCACGTGCAGTGGAAACGGGCAGAATGTGGGTCAATGACTACAACAATATCCCTGCCGGCTCTCCGTTCGGCGGCTATAAGAAATCCGGTATCGGACGTGAAACGCACAAGATGATCTTAAAGAGCTACTCTCAGACGAAGAATATTTTGATTGACTTAAAAGACGGTCCTAGCGGCCTGTATTAAACAGTATTTTTGATAGACAAAAAAGCTGTGCTGAATCTCTAAAAGAAAATTCAGCACAGCTTTTTATTTTGGATTTGAGTTTAGATATCGCTGTGTTTTACGGAATCGAATACATCGGTGATTTCTTTAGCAGGTTCTTTGTCGAGCTTGCTGACGAGGATGATAGCAAGTGAAGCGAGCAGAAAGCCGGGGACGATTTCATATAGTTTGAGAATGGGATATACATCCGCGATGGCAAGAGTTGTTATCTGTTTCCATATGAGAACGGTGATGCCGCCTGTTATCATGCCGGCGAGGATGCCATTGCGAGTGGCGCGCCGCCAGAACAGGGAGAACAGCAGTGCCGGTCCGAAGGCCGCACCGAATCCTGCCCAGGCATAAGCTACGATGTTCAAGATTGAGTTGTCCGGGTCAAGCCCCAAGGCGATGGCTATTAAAGCGATGCCGATTACAGATAAGCGCGTAACCATGACGAGTTCACCGGGTTTTACATCCTTATGAATGAACTGGCGGTAGAGGTCCTGTGCTACAGCTGAAGCACCGACGAGCAGCTGGGCTGATGCTGTGCTCATGATAGCGGCGAGTACTGCTGACAGCACTATGCCTGCCCAAAACGGGCTGAACAGCTGGTCTGTCATCACGAGAAATACTGTTTCAGAATGTGTGCCGGTGAGCGGTGTGGTGAGATAGACGCAGCCGACCATGCCGACGAATACGGCAGCACTAAGAGAAATCACTACCCAAGTCATAGCGATGCGGGTAGCTTTTTTCAATTCAGAGGATGAGTGAATGGCCATGAAGCGGACGAGTATGTGCGGCTGTCCAAAGTAGCCCAAGCCCCAGGCGAGCAGGGAAATGAATTCCAACGCGCCCATAAAGCTGCCGTCCGGCTTGGTAAGAGGATTGAAGAAATCCGGATGCAGTATGTCGATAGCAGTGAAGGTTTCGGTGAAGCCGCCGAGCGAAAAGGCTGCGGCAATAGGCACTATGAGTATGGCAAAGAACATCATCACACCTTGGATAAAGTCTGTCCAGCATACGGCAAGAAAGCCGCCGACGAAGGTGTAAAAGACGATTACAAATGCACCGAGGCACAGCGCGTAAGCGTACGGTATGCCGAAGATGGTGTTGAACAGCTTGCCCCCGGCTACGAAGCCCGATGAAGTGTAGATTATGAAGAATATCAGGATGAAGATTGCCATTACAATGCGTATGGTAGGGCTTTGATCGTGAAAGCGGTTTTGCAGAAAGTCCGGCAGAGTCAGTGAATTGTTGGCCAGCTCTGTGTACTTTCTGAGGCGGCGGGCAACAAACTGCCAGTTGGCAAATGTACCGAGCGCAAGTCCTACGGCTATCCAGCCGGCGTTTAGCCCTGCAAGGTAAGCAAAGCCGGGCAGGCCCATCAGCATCCAGCCGCTCATGTCTGAAGCCTCCGCACTCATCGAAGTTACCCAAGCACCTAGCTTGCGCCCGCCGAGTATGTAGTCAGACATATTGTGTGTGCGGTAATAGAAATAAACGCCGATTGCCATCATGAATAATAAGTACAATAAAAAGGCAACGATTATTGAAATATCAGATGTCATGAAATTCCTCCTCAATTGATATAAATAGATAGATGGAAAAGTATGAACTTTATTGTATCATGTTAATGGATAAAAGTACATAGCTGTTAACATGTAGAGTATAATACAGCCTCAAAATAAAATTTTACCCTAAATAAATGCTGTAATGGCAGGCTTTGAACACTTTTTTACCGTCTGATTTGAAATTTTTTACGCAAATATGATTGACAAATGGTATGTCCGGTCATATAATATAAACCATCAACAGGGTTGAACTTAGTTAGTTTCGATCCGAATGATGAAATCATAATTGAATTCATTGAATGCAGGATAAGACAAGGGCGTCTTGTTAAAGGATATACAAGATACGAGCAATCGTACAGTATATGTTTTAACAAGACGCTTTTTTTATTTATCAAAACGACGCTTGTCCTGCCAGAAGAAAGGGTGTATTTTATGAGAAAACTAGGTTCTATTCTAGCGATGACTGCAATGTGCCTGGCGATGACCGCCTCCGTAGCATTTGCAGCTGATGAAGCTCCGACGCTTGATACCGGCGATACTGCATGGGTGCTTATCAGTGCAGCACTGGTATTCATCATGACTCCGGGTCTTGGTTTCTTCTATGGCGGCATGGTAAGAAGCAAGAACGTACTCGGCACGATAATGCACAGTTTCTTCATCGTGGCAATGATATCTGTAGAATGGGTTATCCTCGGTTATGCAATGACTTTCGGCGATGATATCGGCGGTTTCATCGGCAGTCTCGACAAAGTCGGCCTTGCCGGTGTAGGCATGCAGATCATGAGCAACGGTACTATTCCTGAACTCGCATTCGTTGCCTTCCAGTGCATGTTCGCTGTAATCACTCCGGCACTTATCACCGGTGCATTTGCAGAACGCATGAAATTCGGCGCATTCTGTGTATTCATTCTCCTCTGGGCAATTTTCATTTACAACCCGATGGCACACTGGGTTTGGGGCGGCGGCTTCCTTGCTAAGCTCGGCGCACTCGACTTTGCCGGCGGCCTTGTAATTCACATTCTCTCCGGTGTATCCGGTCTCACGATTTGTATTCTTCTCGGCAAAAGACGCGGCTATGGCAAGATTCCCATGATTCCGCACAATCTGCCGATGGTAGTTCTCGGTGCAACTCTTCTGTGGTTCGGCTGGTTCGGTTTCAACGCAGGCTCGGCACTCGGTGCTAATGCTCTGGCCGCCAACGCTTTCGTAACAACTCAGGCTGCTGCTGCTATGGCAACTGTTTCTTGGGTAGTAGTTGAATGGCTCCATCATGGCAAACCTACCATACTCGGTGCTGCTTCCGGCTGCGTTGCAGGCCTTGTAGCAATCACTCCGGCAGCAGGCTTTGTAGCTCCTATGCCCGCTGTAATCATCGGTCTTGTCGGCGGTGCTGTCTGCTACTTCGCTGTAGCTGTTCTCAAACAGAAACTCGGCTATGATGATTCTCTCGATGCTTTCGGTGTTCATGGTATCGGCGGTACCTGGGGTGCTATTGCAACCGGCCTCTGGTGCACGACGGATGTAAATCCTGCCGGTGCAGACGGTCTCTTCTACGGCAGTGCTGATACACTCATCGCACAGCTCATCTCCATTGTAGTAGCTTATGCTCTCGCTATTGTCGGCTCCTTCATCCTCTTCAAAATCGTCAGTGCCTTCATGCCTGTACGTGCTGATGAAAACGAAGAAGTATCCGGTATCGACGTTGTGGAACACGGCGAACGCGGCTACAATCAGTCCACTTTATAATATCTTAAAATGAACGGTATCAGGCAGCATGTGCCGGCTTGTACAGCGTAGGTGCATCTGCCCGGATATCCTGTTTATACAGCGGAACAAATGGAGGAATCGTCTATGCGAAAAGTTACTAAAGTAGAGATTATCACCAGAGCAAGCAAGCTCGAAGATTTAAAAGCGGCTCTGAATGCTATCGGCGTTGAAGGCATGACCGTCAGCCAGGTATACGGCTGCGGCTTGCAGAAAGGTCATACGGAAGTATATCGCGGCCGCCAGTATACAGTCAATCTCGTACCTAAAGTGAAGATTGAAACAATCGTCTGTGATGTTCCCGTGGAAAAAGTCATGGAAACGGCTCGCAAAGCACTGCAGACAGGCCATATCGGCGATGGCAAGATCTTCGTCTACAATGTGGAAAATGTAATGCGCATCCGCACCGGTACTATGGGTGATAAAGCTATTACTGATGACGAAAATTAAAACAGCATGATGTAATTTCCTGCCTTCCTCAGGGAATTATCTTTATACAAAGGCTGCCTAGTGCAGCCTCTTTTTTATGCTATTATTTAATGAAGGAATTTGTTAAATTTGATAATTCTTGTCAAATATTG
>CATYZV010000141.1 GCA_958415865.1 uncultured Selenomonadaceae bacterium | reverse complement strand
CTACAAGACAGTGAGGTGTTTTACCATGGGCGCACTCTTCTACATCGCCATAATACTATCCTTAGGCTTACTTTCACCGTTCGTCTTCGACGACTTCACATCTATCACGTACGCACTGCTGGCAACGCTGGCCATCCATCTCATCGCGCTCGCCATCTCAACGGGCTTAATTAAAACACACAGCAGAAAAACCAGCAGCAAACCCGTACCATCCAAATAAATCCTTTGCGAGGCAGTGATTTTACACTCACATAAACAATACCAACAACTCTCAAAAATAACATTCAGCTTTACCGGCGGACGGCCAATATCCCCGGTAAAGCCCTTTTTTTATGCTGAAAAAGAACTGCTGCACCGGCATATAATTGCTGATACAGCAGTTCTTTCATTATACGGTATTCAATTTTTATCAGAACAAGCCGGTGATTTTGCCGTTTTCGTCGATATCCATGTTTTCAGCGGCAGGTTTTTTGGGCAGGCCGGGCATGGTGAGGATGTTGCCGGTCAGTGCTACGATGAAGCCTGCGCCTGCGCTCAGGCGGATTTCGCGGATGGTGATGGTGAAGTCTTTAGGTGCTCCGAGTTTTGTGGGGTCGTCGCTGAAGGAGTACTGTGTTTTGGCCATGCAGACGGGCATTTTGTCGAGGTGGTTGGCTTCGAGTTCTGCGATGGTCTTGGAGGCTGCGGGGGTGTAGTTTACGCTGTTTGCGCCGTAGATTTTTTTGGCGATAGCTGCGATTTTGTCTTTGATGGATTCGTTTTCGTCGTAGATGTATTCAATCTTGGAGGGTTTTTCTGCGGCTTCTATGACTTTTTGTGCTAGGTCGAGTGCGCCTTCGCCGCCTTTTGCCCAAGCCTGGGAGATGCTGACGGATGCGCCCATTTCTTGGCAGAGGGTGTTGAGTTCGTCGAGTTCTGCCTGGGTGTCGGTCGGGAATTCGTTGATTGCTACGACGGTGGGCAGTCCGAATTTATGGATGTTTTCGATGTGCTTAGCGAGGTTGGCGAGGCCTTTTTTGAGTGCGGGGATGTCTTCGTGGTCAAGTTCGTTTTTGGCAAGGCCGCCGTGCATCTTGAGTGCGCGGATGGTGGCTACGATGACGACTGCATCGGGCTTGAAGCCGGTGAAGCGGCATTTGATGTCGAGGAATTTTTCTGCGCCGAGGTCTGCGCCGAAGCCTGCTTCGGTGATGGTGTAGTCGGAGAGCTTTAATGCGTATTTCGTTGCCATGACGCTGTTGCAGCCGTGGGCGATGTTGGCGAACGGGCCGCCGTGGATAAAAGCGGGCGTGCCTTCGAGCGTCTGCACGAGGTTGGGCTTGATTGCGTCTTTGAACAGCAGCGTAAGTGCGCCGGTGATGTTGAGTTCGTCTGCGCGGACGGGGCGGCCGGCTCTGGTGTAGCCGATGACGATGTTGCCGAGGCGTTTTTTCATGTCTTCAAGGCCGGAGGTCAGGCATAGGATGGCCATGATTTCCGAGGCTGCGGTGATGTCAAAGCCTGTTTCGCGCGGTATGCCGTGTGCTTTACCGCCGAGTCCGATGACGATGTTGCGCAGGGCGCGGTCGTTCATGTCGATGACGCGCTTCCATGTGATGCGGCGGACATCGAGGTCGAGGGCATTGCCCTGCTGAAGGTGGTTGTCGATGGCTGCTGCGAGCAGATTATGCGCTGTAGTGATGGCATGGAAGTCGCCGGTGAAGTGCAGGTTGATGTCTTCCATCGGCACTACCTGAGCGTAGCCGCCGCCGGCTGCGCCGCCTTTCATGCCGAAGCACGGGCCGAGGGAGGGTTCGCGCAGGGCGATTACGGTCTTTTTGCCCATTTTATGCAGGGCATCGCCGAGACCTATGCTGGTCGTGGTCTTGCCTTCGCCTGCCGGGGTGGGGTTGATGGCAGTAACGAGCACGAGCTTGCCGTTGGGTCTGTCTTTGAGAGTATTCCAGTAGTCGAGCGATATCTTTGCTTTGTACTTGCCGTACTGTTCTACGTCGTCAGCAGGGATGTTGAGCTGCTGAGCGATTTTTGTGATCGGCTGCATGGTGGCTGCCTGAGCGATTTCAACGTCTGTTTTCATGGTGGATAAGCCTCCTGTAAAGTAAATAGATGTAGGCATAAAAAAACGCCTGGGCATTGATTTTGCCCAGACGGTCGACTTTGACTCAATACCGGCGCGGTTCACGTGGTCGATTCCACTAAATCCGTCAGTCCCGCGCCTTTTATTCGTTTACTGTTATAATCCAATTTTATAGCAAAGCCTGTATATATGTCAAGATTTATTTAGTCTGCGGATGTTCGAGCTGGAGCTTTGTAGCTTCAACGGTGTTGTGCATCAGCATGGCGATGGTCAAGAGGCCTACGCCGCCGGGTACGGGCGTTATAGCTCCTGCTACTTCTTTGGCGTTTTCAAAGTCCACGTCGCCGACGAGCTTCTTGGGCGCAATACGGTTGATGCCTACGTCGATGACTGCTGCACCGGGCTTGATCATGTCAGCGGTGATGAAGTGCGGCCTGCCTACTGCCGCCACGAGAATATCTGCCGTTTTGCAGACTTCTTTGAGATTGCGCGTGTGCGAATGGCAGACGGTAACGGTGGCATTCTGGCTCAATAAAAGCTGTGCCATGGGCTTGCCGACGATGTTGCTGCGGCCGACGATTACGGCGTGCGCTCCGTCGATGGGAATATGGGCTTCCTGCAGCATTTTGAGGCAGCCGTACGGCGTGCAGGGTATCATGCCTTTTTGTCCCAGCATCAGCTTGCCGACGTTGAGCGGATGGAAGCCGTCCACATCTTTAATAGGGCTGATGTTGTCGAGGATGTCTTTTTCATCTGCTGCCAGAGCATCGGGCAGAGGCAGCTGAAGCAGTATGCCGTTGATTTCCGAGCGGAAATTCAATTCGTCTATTTTCGCTATGAGTTCTTGCTTAGTGGTGTCTTCCGGCAGGCGGACAACTTCAGAATAGATGCCGAGTTCTTCACAGGTGCGGTGCTTGTTGCGCACGTAGACCTGCGAGGCAGGATTTTCTCCTACGATGATGACGGCAAGCCCCGGAGTAATGCCATACTGTTTTTTTATCGAGTCGATATTCTGTTTTGCTTCTTCCTTGAATTTGGCGGCAAATACTTTGCCGGATAAAATCTGTGCTGTCAAATGGCACTCCTCCTAAGAATTATTGCTTGTTTAGCAGATCGATCAGCGTGAAGATGAAGATAGCGATGCCGACTATGCCGTTGCGCATGAAATAAACCTGCGTGAGGCGGTGAAAATCGTGCGGCGATATTATGCTGTGCTGATAGATGAGCGTGATGGCAGCGATTACGATGCCGATGTAATAAACGCCGTCCATCTGAAAATAAAGTCCCGTGGCGATGAAGCAGAGGATGGATACTGCGTGCAGTGCAGCGGCGATTCTATGCGAGCCTGCTACGCCGAACTGCGTAGCCATCGAATGGAGATGGTGATCCATATCGAATTTGTAGTCCTGGCTGCCGTAAATCACATCAAAGCTGCCTATCCAAAGACATACGCCTGCCGACAGGAAGATTATGCCCGGAGGCAGCTCGCCCGTAACTGCGATGTAGCCGCCTGCCGGAGCCATGGCAAGTGCCACGCCGAGGAAGTAATGGCAAAGGCAGGTGAACCGCTTGGTATACGGGTAGAACAGCAGAAAGAACAGGCAGATAGGCGTAAGCATGAGGCAGATGGGTGTGAGCTGAGCTGCAGAGAATAAGAATACCGCCAAGCTGACCACGATTACTATAATGGCTTCTATCGGCTTGATTTCACCCTTGACGAGTGCGCGCTGCTTGAAGCGGGGCTGGTCTACATCGAACTTCAGATCGACGAGATTGTCCATACAAAGTGCCGAGCTGCGCGCGCCGATCATGGCGAGCGTAACCCAGATGAAGTCGTGAAAGCTAGGCAGCCCGTCTGAAGCGAGAAACAGCCCCATGTAGGCAAACGGCAGCGCAAATACGCTGTGGTGCAGGGCGACGTTGTTGATATGTGCAGACAGTTTACTCAAGTCCAAGATCCTTCCATTTTGCATCTACCATCTGCTTTACTTCGTCGGACATATTGATTTCATCCGGCCATTCGCGCGTATGGCCTTCTTCCGGCCAAGTCTTGGTGGCATCTATGCCGATTTTCGTGCCCCATTTCGGCATCGGGGAAGAGTGATCGAGCGCGTCGAGCGGTCCGTCCGTCATTATGATGTCCTGTTTGGCATCTATATTGTTGAACACGCGCCACCAGACTTCTTTTTCGTTCTGGACATCGACGTGTTCATCCACGACTATGATCATCTTGGTGAACATCATCTGTCCCATGCCCCAGATGGCGTTCATGACTTTTTTAGCCTGCTGCGGGTACGATTTCTTTATGGAGACCATCACGCAGTCGTGGAATACGCCTTCGAGCGGGAAGTTGATATCGCGGATTTCCGGCAGGGACATCTGCAAGAGCGGCAGGAAGATGCGTTCTGTAGCCTTGGCGAGGTAGCAGTCTTCCATAGGCGGCTTGCCCACGATGGTTGCGGCGTAAATAGGATCTTTGCGGTGCGTGATGCAGGTGATGTGGAATACGGGATAATCGTCGGCGAGTGAATAGTAGCCGGTGTGATCGCCAAACGGTCCTTCGCGGCGCATTTCCCCGATGTTGACGTAGCCTTCCAGCACGATTTCACTGCAGGCGGGCACTTCTACGTCGACCGTCTTGCACTTCACGAGTTCGACTGATTTCTTGCGCAAAAAGCCGGCGAATACCATTTCGTCGATATCGCGCGGCAACGGAGCCGTGGCAGCATACGTCAGCACGGGGTCTGTGCCGATAGCGACGGCGACTTCGATCTTGTCCATGCCCATTTCTTTGTATGCACGGTAATTGCTCGCGCCGTCCTTGTGCATATGCCAGTGCATGCCTGTCGTCTTGGAATCGTACTTTTGCAGGCGGTACATGCCGACATTGCGCTTGCCCGTCTTGGGGTTTCTGGTGAATACGAGCGGCAGCGTTATGAACGGTCCGCCGTCCTGCGGCCAGCATTTTAAAATAGGGAATTTGTCGAGCGAGGGATTGTCGGTGATGACGACTTCCTGGCACGGTGCTTTCTTCACGTATTTCGGAAAATTGATAGCGCGCTTTGCCAGCGGAATGATGTGCACGAGATCCATCTTATGCTGTAATGAGATATAAGGCAGGCGCAGTATTTCGCGCAGTTCATTGGGGATTTCCTCGATATCGTCAACGCCGAAAGCAAGGGCTAAACGTTCCTTGCTGCCGAAAGCGTTCATGAGCACGGGCATATCGTAGCCTTTGACGTTTTCAAACAGCAGAGCGACGTTTTTATCGCCTTCCATTTTTGATACGCGGTCGGTTATTTCCGTTATTTCGAGATTGCAGTCTACAGGCGTTGTGATGCGCTTGAGCCAGCCGCGGCGTTCCAAAGCCGCTATGAATTCTCTCAAATCGTAAAAAGCCAAGAGATCAACTCCTTGAAGTTTTAATTTAATTACTAGCTAATTATATCATTAATGA
>CATYZV010000140.1 GCA_958415865.1 uncultured Selenomonadaceae bacterium | reverse complement strand
GTACACATCATAGTAATTGTAATAGATGTACGTCTGCAAAAGCTCGCTGTCGCCATCTATTTTCGCCAATGATTTATTCATTTTGTCGTGTAAATTGAGAAATAATTTTCTTCCGTTTTCTTCGCCGATGCAGTTTATAAATTTATCGTATGCCTCCAATGACCGGTCGCTGCGCTTTAGCCAGAGATATTTTTCCACAAGCTCATCCGTGATTTCCTGCTCTGTTCTTTCCAGCCCGCGCAGTATGCCGCGTTTGTAATTGTCCTTGTAGTAGCTGACGGCTATCTGCTCTATTTCTGCCGCACTTATATCTTCCGCATCCTCTACCGGCAGTGCTTTTATCTTGACCTGCACTGCCTTGGTCCAGCCCTGTGTGAATACGATAGCTTTGCCTGTGTCGAGATTGGATAGAAAATCCTTCTGGTCTTCTTCCAGTGCCATAGTGTTGCCGATTACATCTTTATCGTCCTTGGCGAACAATTTATGGACTATTTTCGTATTCGTATTCTTGAGCACTTCCGGTGTCATCTTCTCCGGTATCTGGTCGACTATTATCAGCGATTCGCCGTATTTACGCACTTCGGCGAGCATATCGGAAAACACTTCCACGCCCTGCCGCTTGTTGAGGCTGTCGCCGGGCGTGTAGCGGCTCAGCAGGCGGTGGGCTTCTTCGACTAGCGTTATATGCTGAAAATGCTTATCCTGCCTGTATTTGTATTTTACAGCCTGCAATAGATTCGTAAGAATGAAGCCCATCAGCAGAGATTTTTCCGCGCCGTTCTTTATTTCTTCCAGCTCTATCACCACGTGCCTGTCCACGAGATCGCGGAAATCGACGGAGCGTGGCGTATTTAACATCTGTCCTTTGGCACCGACGAGCAGCCCGTTGATGCGCGCCCGCAGAGAGCCTTTGTACTCAGCTCCCAGCCTGTCGCCAAAACCCTGTTCATCGGCTGTCTTTATCGCAGCATCGAGAAAATCCGACATCGTGGGAAAGGCGTATACGCCGTCGGCAAACGGCCCGTCTATTAAATCCGTTTCGTCTTTGCCGTGCCAAGTGTTGTCGCCGATGTTCCAGCCTTTTTCTTCATAGACGCGGTAAATAGCAGTTTCGAGAATCTGCGGTATGGCCGCTTCCATCTCGAACGATGCCTCCATCGTCGCCTTCAGCATATCAGCACGCGAAGTTATAGCCTCGCCCGGAAACAGCTCAAACGGATTTAGAAAAAACGGCGCGTCATTCTGCCTGCCGGGTGTGAAGTAGATTATATCGTCAAAATGCTCCTTGAAGAATTTCTTGCGGTACTCCGTCTTTGCCGGCTCTATTATCAGAAAAGGCAGCTTGCAGTCCAGCAGTATGTTCTGGCAGGTGTTCGTCTTGCCGCTGCCCGTAACTCCGGCTATAAAGGTATGCTTGTCCAGATTCTCGCGGTCGATGTATATCGGCACATTTTCCACTTCTTCGCCTGCCTGCACAAGACAGCCCAGCTCGATGCGCTTTTGCTCTTGCACTTCAACCGTCTGATTAAGCCCGAATTCCACTTCCTTGCGCAGGCTGAGACCTACGACTTCTTTTTGCGGCAAGCCTGAGATTATGGCGAGTTCCTGCGAGGATACCCAGCTGCCGCAGCAGGCTGCCTCACCGTCCATGCTGCGCGTGCAGGCTGCATTCCATTTCTTGCGGTCAAGATTGCAGCTGACAGCGGACGGTATGTCGAGATTCTGCAGCAGCTTTATACAGCCTGCATCTTCTGCCGCATCGAGCATGATAAAACGCAGTGCCGAGCGGTTGCCCGCCGACGCGCTGTAGAGTGAAGCCGCTGTGTTGGCGAGCCGCTCCAGTACCGTCTTCGTATCGCTGAACAGATATGCACAGCAGAGGAAAAGCCCTTTGCCCTTGCCGCTGTCGACGCGCGGCAGCAGCACCTTGTCGATATACTCCAGCCATGAAGCCGCCAATTTCGATTCCACCGGCAGCTGTTCTATTTTTGCCGCCGTACGGTTGGTGATAGTCGCCTGCGTATTGCTATCGCTGTCGGAAGTATTTTCGCTAAAGCCCTCTGTAGCAGAGTGGGCGGAGCTTTTTACTTTGTTCGTGGAAATAGATTCCGTCTGCGCCTTGCCATAGGAATTGGAGCAGACATCATTGCGTGCCGTGGAACTCATAGTGCCGTCCGATTTACTCTGCGTAGAATCGTAATGCTTATTGCTGCCGGAATTATCGCTGTCGCTGTAGCTGTCGGAGTGGCTGAACTGCTTCGTTACGCTCTCGCTGGCAGAAGCTTGTATCTGATTTGACTTATCCACGCGCTTGTCGCTGCCGCTCGATTCCGTATTCGATTTTGATACAGAATCATTCGTCTGATTCGATTTGCTGTTCTGCCTGCTATATGATTTAGTTTTGCTTTTATTCGTGTTCTCAGTATCGGATTTAGTCCTCTGCAAAGAGTATTTTGCCAGAGGAGCGAGCTTGTCGTAAATATCGTAGAGCTGGCTTTCAATTTCCGCTATGCCGCTATTGCTGTAGGGCTTTGCTATCACAGCCATGCCGAATTCACTGCCGAACATCGTATCTATAAGGCGGTCAGTGCCCTGAAAATTCTCGCCCGTCCTGCCCGATGCGTCCTTGTCCACGCCCGGCACGCCTTCAAGCATACCGCAGAAATTGACATGACGCAGCCTGTCGAAAATCACCTGCTTTTCATCGCCGTCGACGAGCTTTATATTGCTGCCGCGGAAATTGCCCTTGATGCCGGGTGCGAGCATATCCTGCGCTATATCGTATACATCGCAGTTCGTATCGCAGGCTATGCCGAAGTAAAAGTCCACGCGGCTTTCGCTGCCCAGTATTAAATAGATGAAACGCAAATCGCTGTGCCCATTGCCGCGGAAGGTGCCCAATATATTCTCTAGTGCCTCGCGGCGCGGAGCTTTTTCTTCAAAGGTTATCTTGTCGATGTGAAACAGCATTAGGCAGTCCGCCTCCAGCGGTGTTTTTTCCTGCCAGGTAACTTTCCTTCCGGGCAGTACATCATTGCTATGAGCTTTTAAAAAGGAGAGCAGCTGCCTGCCCTCCTTCAGCCGCTCATCATAATCTTTTTGCTTTAGATTCGCATCAGCAGCCATATTTATTCCTTTCGTTTTACATTAATCGTCAATCCAATATCTGACTGTATATCTTCATAGTCAGCGTATCAGCTTTGAAATCGTCCTCCGTGCCCACGGCGTATTCGATCTTATTCGGGGCAGTCTTGCGGATATATACAGCAGTATCTTCGTCGTCTTCATCCACCACATCGTCTTCGTCGATTTCGCAGTCCACGCTTTTGATATTGGGGTCTTCTATACTCATATTGCCGTCTAGTGCCTTCGCCTGCGAGGTGTAGTACAGTTCAAATTCATCCTCGTCGGCATAGGTGAAGCGGTGCCATTCGTTGTAGCCCGTGTTGAAGTTGATGACGGTTTCAAATATATCGTTATCGCCCGATCTGCCCAGCAGGTAAGGGAAGGTCATTTCGCCCGATTCATCGACATTCTTGTTGATGATCTTGACATCCTTTGCGCCGTCGCGGGTGCGCAATAGCCCGAAGGCAACGCCCGTCTTGCCTGTTAGCCTGCGGTCCAGCTCTATTATCGCTGTATCTTCCGCCGCAGCATCATTTTCCGCATCATTATCTTCCAGAACTGCTTTTTCTTCCCCATCGTTGTCTTTCTGAAGAGCTTCTTCTTCATCCATGCCTAAGGGCAGGTACAGTGCAAATGCTGCATTATTCTCCATGCTTATGCCTTTTTCCTGAAGGAATTTAGAAAAACGCTGTTCCGTTTCTTTGATATGCTGTTCAAACAATTTCTTTACAATCGGCGATTTGCACGAATTGCCGGCTAGGAATATATTTATCGGCAGCTGAATATCCTGCAAGTTATCGCTGAATGCTTTTCCCAATGCTGTGAAGAAGTTGACTATGCCTTCGTCGATGCGTTCTTCGATTTTCTTTTCGAGCTTGTCTATATTTACATCCAAGTCGATGGGCGTTTTATTTTCCGTCTTGTTTTCCGTCTGTGATTCGCTGGAGAACAAAGTTACCGTGGCGGGCTGGCTTTCAAATTCTTTTCTGTAGTCGCCGCGTTTTTCCCAGATGGGGCGCAATAATTCTGCTATGCGCTTGGTGTTCATATACGCTTCCTGCGAAGCCCTGCCGCGTTCTAATACGAGGGTTTCCGAACCGGCGAAGGAGTCGCAGGTCGGCGGCAGTGCAAACGGTATTTTTTTCTCGCGCATTTTCTTGAGGTTGTCTTTGTAGACTTCATAGGCGAGCAGATCGAGCAGGTTTTCCCCGCCGAGATAGACATCGCCGCCCTTGCCGAACTGGTGTATCGCAAATTTATATCGTCTATTTGCCGGTATTTCTTCATAGCCGAAATCAAAGTCCGTCGTGCCGCCGCCGAAGTCGAATACAGCGTAAGGCACGGTCTTGCCGACTTCCTTAGGTTCCAAGCCGAAGGCTCTGAGTGCGCTGATGGCGTATGCCGCCGGTTCGCTGGCTCCGGCGTAGACTTTGAATTTTATACTTTCGTCTTTGATAAGAGCAGGCGGCAGGGATTTTTTAAGCCCTTTGGTAAAGCTCTGCAATAACTTATCCCGCACGTCTTTAGCGTAGTTGACCGGGAAGGACAGTATATACTTGAGGCAGATGCCGTTGACCATGTTGTTGATGTACAGCCCCAGATAATAAGCGTAGATTTCAATCGGGTCGATATCGTCCTCGCCCAGCTCCAGATACGGCTTCAATTCAATCGTATGATGCTGCGGCTTTGCCCTGTCGGTGATGTTGAGGCGGCGTTCCCTGTCATTCGCCCACTGCTTCAGTTCGCGGAAGATAGAGCTGTATATTGAGCTGTCGCCCGTGTCCTTCAGTTCCGCCACCGCTTCATGCGATACCACCACTTGGTCAGCCCAGCGCGTAAACGGCCTGCCGATACGTCCCGCATACGACTTTTCAAACGACTCGATATCGAGGAACTTCACTGCCGTAGGATTTTCATAATCCTCCATCGTCGGATCGCTTTCATAATCGCCCTTGCCCACGCGCAGCATTTTTTCACCGCGCGAGCGCAGTACTACCACAGTGCTCTTCGTGCCAAAGTCGATAGCACAGATACCGTTTTTTATGATATCCAGACGGGGCGGACGAGCATTCCAGACCATGCTGTCAGCCAGCTCCGCCTCAAGGCTGTCCTCATCACCCTGCTCAGCAAGCTCCCAATGACCGCGGTTATTATCCGTGATAATGCCTTCATCATACCTGCTGAAATTAAAACGCTTCCAATCACATTCCAATAGTTCCTGCTTTATATCATCAGCCCGCAAAGCCGCTTTCTTCTCTCCGGACAAGAATTTTCCCAAGCTAAAATCCTCACCAAAGACACTGCCCTCGAAGTTTCCTTCTAATATATTATGCTTCAACAACTTTAACAATTTGATATTGATCTTTATATTTTCACCGCTATGCTTAAAATACGATTCGTTCAGCTCATACA
>CATYZV010000139.1 GCA_958415865.1 uncultured Selenomonadaceae bacterium | reverse complement strand
ATTAAATGTTTTTGATTGCTAATTGTAAAGTTCAACCACTAATAAGCAGATATCAAAGGCGGCGTTTGGCGATTGCACGGCGCATTTTTTTGATGTTGTCGAAGTTGCTGTCGATATGCTGCTGATAGATTCCCATGTAGAGTATATCAGCTATTGCCATATGAATGAGGCGCGAAGCAACGGCTTCTGATTTATACGCTGTTTCGCGTCCCATGCCGTTTAAAACTGCGCTGGCGCGTTTGCACAAGGGAGAATTCATATAACTGGTGATGGCTATTATCGGCACATTGTTATTGCGGGCGAGATCTATCGACTGGAGCAGGTCAATATTGGCACCTGTGTGTGATACGGCGATGATCACGTCATTTTCAGTCAAGAGAGCCGAAGCTGTCAGCTGCATATGAAGATCGCAGTAAGCTTTTATCGGAATGCCAAAGCGCATGAAGCGCGTTTCGATATCCTTGCAGACAGTGTAAGAATTGCCAAAGCCGTACACGCAGATCTGATGGGCATTCGTGATCAGGTCTATCGCTTTTTTTATTTCATTGAAATCGAGCAGCTGAAGTGTGTCCTGCAAGCCTTCACTGATTGAGGAAAATAATTTCTGCGCTACAGCGCGTGGCGAGTCCGCTGGATTTATCTCCTGTGATACGAGTTCAGTAGGCGTATAAACTTCACTGGCAAGAGCTATTTTGAAGCTCTGAAGCCCTGAAAACCCCAGCTTTTTGCAGAATCGGGAAATGGTTATCTCGGAGCTGCCGGTACAGCCTGCCAGATCGGATATGGTCTGCCCGATGACTGTCTGTCCGTTGGCAAGAATGTAGTCTGTGATCTTCTTTTCTGATTTCGTCATGTTCTGATAACTGCTGCGCATCAAAGTTGTCAATGATATAGTTTGTTCCGATTTTTCCATAGAGAAAACCTCACATTTATTAATATACATCTATTTTAACAGATAGGCAGAAAATATAAAATGATATATATGTATCATAAGTTAAATAGTTTATGAATATATAATTGCATTAAATAGAGATATTTGCTATAATCGGTATTAGATAGAGATGTATTAACATGTAGACGGCTTCATTATAATGGCAGAAAGGATTGGACTATATGTTGAATTTTGGCAGGCCTGATAGCTCTATTTGGATAGGGATGGATATTGGCACGACCGGCGTAAGAGCAATTGCTTACCGGCCGGACGGAGTGAGTATCTGTGGTGCGGAAGAATTTTATCCGCTGGAAACACCTTATCCTAACCGAGCAGAGCAGAATCCGCAGGTTATTTACAAAGCAGTAGAAAAAGTTGTGAGTGAAACGGCTGATATGCTGCTTCGTAAAGGAAAATCTCCTTCAGGCTTAGCAGTCAGCACGGTTATGCACAGTTTTGCGCCGGTCAACGACAGACATGAATTTCTAAGCAATATGATGACATGGGCTGACAGCCGCAGCACAGATATCGTAAATGAGTTCAAAGCCGATAAAGAGCTGGCGCATGATTTTTACAAGCGCACATGCTGTCCGGTACATTCCTGCTATCCTTTTTTGAAGATTTTATGGGTGCGAAAAAATTTCCCGGAAGTATTTCAGCAGATGAGGTATATTTATTCTTTAAAGGATTTCGTATTTGAACAGCTGACCGGTGAATGGAAGATAGATAAGTCCTCGGCGTCAACAAGCGGTATGTATAACGTTCATACATTGGATTGGGACGAAGATATGCTGTCTTATGCAGGTGTGCATAAAGAACAGCTGCCGCCGGTTGTTTCTACTACGTATACAGCGGCTTTGACGCAAGAGGCGGCTTCTAGGCTAAAACTGCCTAAAGGACTGCCGGTCGTGATCGGTGCTACTGACGGCGTATTGGTAAATGTAGGCATCGGTGCCGTAAAATCGGGACAGCTGAGTGCTACGATCGGCACGAGCGGTGCTATCCGCATGCTGACACCGCAGCCGAAGGTCGATGAACTGGGACGCACATGGTGTTACAATCTCACAGATGATATGTGGGTAGCAGGCGGTGCGATAAACAACGGCGGCATGATAATGCGCTGGATGAAAGACAAGATCTGCCATTACAGCAGCAGTAAAATGGAAGATCTCGATATCGACCCGTACGATTTGATGACACTAAAGGCTTCCAAGGTTTCAGCCGGTGCTGAAGGCCTCTTGATGCTGCCGTTCTTTACCGGCGAGCGTGCACCGTATTGGAATTCTCAGCTGCGAGGCATGTTCTTCGGGCTGTCGCTAAATCACAGCCATTCACATATGATCCGAGCAGCTATGGAGGGTATCTGCTTCAGCTTAAACTGCGTGCTAAAAGCACTTAGAAACTTCGGTGATGTAAAAGACATAAGAGTGAGTGGCAGCTTTACGAAATCATCTCTGTGGATGCAGATAATGGCAGATATCTTTGATGAAGACATTACCCTGCCTTACAATAGTGAAGGAGCGGCTTTTGGTGCGGCAGTGCTAGGCTTTATTTCGAGCGGCGTGATGAAAGATATCTCCGATACGGCAGAGCTTATCAAATCGAAGCAGATATACCACGTGCAGGCAAAAGAAGCAGGCACATATAAGGAATTATTCAGCCTTTACAGTGATCTGTATCAGAAGCTTCAGCCGGAGTTTAAAATTATCGCAGATTACCAGAACAATATGTATAAATAAGCATAAGTTTACGATATATAGTATTATATTACGCATAGGAGGATTTAAAATGGCAGATTCAAATATAGCCGTCATCGGCATGGGCGTTATGGGTCATAGCTTGGCACTCAATATGGCAAATCATGGATTCAAGGTATCAGTATACAACTACACTCGCGATCTCACGGACGCATTTATCGCAAAGTATCCGCATGATAATATCACGCCGTATTACGATGTGCCGTCCCTTGTAGATTCTTTAGCAAAGCCGCGCAAGTTTTTCATTATGGTAACGGCAGGCAAAGCAGTAGATTCCGTCATTGACTCGCTGCTGCCGTATCTCGATCAGGGAGATATCATCATGGACGGCGGCAATTCGTTCTTCAAAGATACGAAACGCCGTTATGAATACGTTACGCAAAAGGGATTTAAATATTTCGGTGTAGGCGTATCGGGCGGCGAAGAAGGCGCGCTGAACGGTCCTGCCATCATGCCGGGCGGCAACGCTGAAAGCTATGTTGAAATCAAAGATGTGCTTGAATCGATTGCGGCTAAAGCTGAAGACGGCAGACCGTGCTGCACCTACATCGGCGAGGATGGTGCAGGCCATTACGTCAAGATGGTGCATAACGGCATTGAATACGCTGATATGCAGCTGATAGCAGAAGCGTATCTGCTGCTCAAATATGTAGGCGGTCTGGATAATGCGCGTATAGCAGAAATATTCCACGAATGGAATCAAGGCGAGCTCAGCAGCTTTTTAATAGGCATCACAGCGGATATATTCCTCGAAGCTGATGATGAAGCAGGCAAGAGCGGCAGCTTGGTAGATAAGATACTAGACTGTGCAGGACAGAAGGGCACGGGACGCTGGACGAGCATCGCGGCACTGGAACAGGGTGTCAACACTTCAATCATGACGAGTGCCTGCAATGCACGCAATATCAGTGGCTTTTACGATAAACGCCGGAAATTGGCAGCCAGCGGCTTAAAATCTGTACTGCCTGTAACTGTTGATGCCGATTTTGTAGAAGATGTGCGCCGCTCGCTCTACACAGCGAAGATCGCGGCATATGCGCAGGGCTTTGCACTCTACAAGAGCGCGGCTGATACGTACGGCTGGGACTTGAAGCTGGGCGATATAGCAGCTATTTTCCGAGCAGGCTGCATCATCAAGGCGAAGTTCCTCGGCAATATCACAGCAGCATACGACAAGAATCCGCAGCTGGAAAATCTCATCGAAGATGAATTCTTCTTCAATAAAGTCAAAGAAAATCAAAAGAGCCTCCGCAAGATCACGGCTATGGCTGTGATGGCAGGCGTGCCCGTGCCGGCATTTGCCAATGCTGCGGCATATCTCGATGGTCTCAGCACTTCTGTCGTCGGAGCTAATCTGATACAGGCACAGCGTGATTACTTCGGTGCGCATACGTATAAGCGCAACGATATGGACGGCACATTCCACCATCATTGGCAGAAACATTTTTGAGCATACTAATTTGAATAATATTTTTCTAAAAAAAGCAGGCATTGAACCTGCTTTTTTTGTATAATGGAAAGCGTTAGGCAGTTTGATATCACGCTCTTTCTTATGAAAAAGCAAAAAGAAGATACATTGGTATCTCGGAACCACATAGTTATAAAACTATAGACACTGCCGCCGACAATGTACCTTCTTCTACCGCAAAGTATATCAAATGAAGATGCTGATGGCAAGAACAATCGGTCAGCGTAGAATGTCGGTATATAAAGGTTAGTACGAACTTTTTATGATGGAAATGAGGCGCATAGTTTGAAAATAGCAGTCAGTGATTTTGACGGCACGATGTATTTTGTAAAGAATAAACCGGGATTTGAAGTGCCGGAGATAAATAGGACAGCAATGCGAAAATGGCATGAAGCCGGCAATATATTTGTGTTCTGTACCGGGCGGGATCTGCGTTCACTCATGCACGAGCTGGGACGGCAGAATTTGTGCTACGATTATATAATCTGCAATAACGGCGGTACACTGTTTGATAAAGATATGAAGCTGGTGAGAGATTTTCAGCTGAACAAAGCAGAGCTGGAAAAGCTTGTACATTCTGATTTGGCGGCTAAAAGCTATCACTTGCTCTACTCAGCAGCGGATAAAATGCGCGTTACGATAAACAGCCCTAAATCGGTACTCAGAGGTTATTTTGAGCTGGAAAAGTACAAAGGGCAGAATTTTATTAAGATGATTTCACCGGATGAAGCACTGCATGAAATGAACATGGTACAGATCAGTCTGTGCTATGCCGATGAAGCCGAAGCCAGAGAATACGCTGCTTATATTGAAGCGCATTTTAACGGAGCATTTACAGTAAACTTGAATCAAAATTATCTCGATATCTGCTGCAGAGGCGTGAATAAAGCAGCTGGTATAAAGATGCTGGCACAGCGGGAAGGCTGGCAAGCTCGAGATATTATAACAATCGGCGACAGCCAGAATGATATACCGATGATAAAAGCATACCATGGATGCAGTCTGCACTCAGCTACAGCTGATGCTAAAGCAGCTGCAAATAAGTTGTATGACAGTGTAGGCGCAATGCTTTTAGACAACATTTAAGCTGCATAATTATTTTTAGCTGATGAGCTGATATCTGTATGAAACAATATTGAGGCAGATATCAGCTTATTAAGCAAAAAATGCTATTTATATAGACATAATAGGATACTTTACATGATAATCATAAATAAAATATATCAGTAGAACCTGTGTTCATATTGTATTTTTATTAAAAACATAAATTTTTAAAAAATTTATAAGAAAATCTATTTTTACTCTTGAAATTCATCTTAAAAAGTTGTATGATAAAAGCAAGTTAATTAAACCGGTTGTTTTAGAAAAGAATATTTGAAAATG
>CATYZV010000138.1 GCA_958415865.1 uncultured Selenomonadaceae bacterium | reverse complement strand
GTAAAGTCATCTAAGGCTAAAACGTAGTGTCAGGCATTCGCTTGGCACTACTTCTATTATGTCTATAATCGAAAGGATGTATTTTAATGGCAGACAAGCGCGTAGTCTTGACTGAAGAAGGCTTAAAAAAACTCGAAGAAAAACTCGAATACTTAAAAAGCGTCAAACGCCTTGAGGTAGCAGACCGCCTCAAAGCCGCAATCGCTCTCGGCGATATCAGCGAAAACTCCGAATACGATGATGCCAAAAACGAACAGGCATTCGTCGAAGGCGAAATCCTCACACTGGAAGCTCAGATCCGAAACAGCGAAGTCATCAAATCCGACGGACAGAACAAGACCGTCGTACACCTCGGCAATACCGTCGTGATCAAAGACCTCGAATACGACGAAGACGAAACGTATACCATCGTCGGCTCCACTGAAGCAGACACGACCGAAGGCAAGATCTCCAATGAATCTCCCGTCGGCGCAGCTATCCTCGGCAAGATGGTCGGCTCCATCGTCAAAGTAAAAGTACCGGCAGGAGTGCTGGAATACAAGATAATGGAAATCAAACAGTAATTTAAAAGCGATAAAGAACAGGGGGAACACCGTTGGCAAAGCAGAACCAACAGAACAAGAACAATCATCCTGAACAGCTCCAGGACGAAAACGAACTCATGCGCGTGCGCCGCGAAAAAATGCAGGCATTCATCGACAAAGGCATTGAACCGTTCGGCCGCAAATACGATGTAACGCACCATGCGCAGGAAATGCTCGACAATTTTGAACAGATCGGCGAAGAAACAAAAGTCCGCGCAGCCGGCCGCCTCATGGCTATCCGCGGTCATGGCAAGGCAAGCTTCACCGTCATCGAAGACCTCAGCGGCAAAATTCAGGCTTACTTCCGCCTCGACAACCTCGGCGAAGAAAAATACGCTGAATTTAAGCTGCTCGACATCGGCGACATCGTCGGCGTAGAAGGCGAATTATTCCGCACGCACCGCGGCGAAATCACCATCAAAGTAACGGATTTCACGCTGCTGGCAAAATCACTGCGCCCGCTGCCGGAGAAATTCCACGGCTTGACCGATATCGAAACACGCTACCGCCAGCGTTACCTCGACCTCATCGTCAATCCCGATGTGCGCCAGACCTTCATCAGCCGCACGAAGATCATTCAGTCCGTGCGCCGCTACCTCGATGAACGCAACTTCCTCGAAGTGGAAACGCCCGTGCTCAGCCCGATCGCAGGCGGTGCCAACGCCCGTCCGTTCATCACTCATTATAACGCACTCAATGCCGATATGTACCTGCGCATCGCTACTGAACTGCATCTGAAACGCCTCGTAGTCGGCGGTCTGGAAAGAGTTTACGAACTCGGCCGCGTATTCCGCAATGAAGGCGTAGACAACAGGCACAATCCTGAATTCACCTCCATCGAAATCTATCAGGCTTACGCTGATTACAACGATCTTATGGACGTTACAGAAGGCATAATAAAGCAGGCAGCACTCGATGCCTGCGGCACGACTTCCATCACTTATGAAGATACGCCGATCGACCTTTCCCATTTCCGCCGCGTAGCTATGAACGATGCAGTGCTCGAAGTAACAGGCAAGGATTTCTCCAAAGTTCAGACGCTCGAAGAAGCTCAGGCCATCGCTAAAGAACTCGGCGTTCCCTGCGACGGACGCAAGACCATCGGCGGCGTAATGTACTCCGTATTCGATGAAAAAGTAGAATCCACGCTGATTCAGCCGACCTTTGTAACGCAGTACCCGACGGAAGTATCTCCGCTGGCTAAGCGCAACAAAGAAAACCCTGACTTCACCGACCGCTTTGAAGTATTCGTCTACGGCCGCGAACTCGCCAACGGTTTTTCGGAACTTAACGACCCGATCGATCAGCAGCAGCGTTTCATCGACCAGCAGAAAGCACGCGAAGGCGGCGATGCTGAAGCTCATATGATGGATACCGATTACATCACTGCTCTGGAATACGGCCTGCCCCCGACAGGCGGCCTCGGCATCGGCATTGACCGTCTCGTCATGCTGCTGACGGACAGCCCTTCCATCCGCGACGTTCTCTTATTCCCGCATATGCGCACGCGCCAGAACTCCGAAAATTAAAAATCGACATAAACGCCAAGACTGCTGTAAGTGATTTTAACTACACTACAGCAGTCTTTTTTAGTAGGATTTTCAACTGCCGCGGCGAATACTAAAGTGTAATTAAAATGAAAGGAAGGATTTAAATATGAATGAAGTACGTCCGCCGAAAAAGCCTCTGCTGTACTATTACGGGCTTGCTTTCGTTCTGCTGATACTGTTCAATTCGCTCGTTATGCCGCTGATAGAAGAACAGAAGATACAGAACGTCAGCTACAGCACTTTTATAGAAAAAACAGACAGCAAGGA
Source organism: uncultured Selenomonadaceae bacterium (assembly GCA_958415865.1). Classification (GTDB taxonomy): domain Bacteria; phylum Bacillota; class Negativicutes; order Selenomonadales; family Selenomonadaceae; genus Megamonas. Next base: position 3,175 of record CATYZV010000138.1, on the reverse strand, counting down.
TATCGGCTCAGTAGAGATAAAAGACAATGAAATAACATTCACCGACAAGGATAAGAAAAACATCTACCGCACAGGTGAGATGAATGACCCTGAATTGATCAAACGCCTGTCAGATGCCGGAGCAGATTTCACGAGCATACCGGCTCATCAGGCTTCACCGATTGAATCGTTCTTTTTGAACTGGATTCTGCCTCTGCTCGTGCTCTGGGGCATAGGACAGTACGTTTCCAAGAAAATGATGGACCGCATGGGCGGCAACGGCATGATGTTCGGCAAATCCAATGCCAAGATATACGTCAAGTCCAAGGCAGGCATCAAGTTCGATGACGTAGCCGGCGAAGACGAAGCTAAAGACAGCCTGGCAGAAATCGTCAGCTATCTGCACAATCCGTCCAAGTACAAGGAAATAGGCGCGAAAATGCCCAAAGGCATCCTGCTCGTAGGGCCTCCGGGCACGGGCAAGACAATGCTCGCCAAAGCTGTGGCAGGTGAATCGCAGGTACCGTTCTTCTCCATCTCCGGCTCGGAATTTGTGGAAATGTTCGTCGGCATGGGTGCTTCCAAAGTGCGCGATCTGTTCAAGCAGGCAAAAGAAAAAGCACCGTGCATCGTCTTCATCGACGAAATCGACGCTATCGGCGAAAAGAGGACGAGCCAGATCGGCGGCAACGACGAACGGGAACAGACTTTAAATCAGCTTTTGACCGAAATGGACGGCTTTGAAAGCAATACAGGCGTAGTAATCCTCGCCGCAACAAACCGCCCCGAATCGCTGGACCCTGCGCTTACCCGCCCCGGCAGATTCGACCGCCGCGTGCCGGTAGAACTGCCCGACCTTCAGGGACGCGAAGCCATTTTAAAAGTCCACGCCAAGAAAGTTAAAATGGCAGACGATATCGACTACAGCAAAATCGCCCGAATGTCCTCAGGTGCCTCCGGAGCACAGCTGGCAAACATCATCAATGAAGGCGCATTAAGAGCCGTACGAGAAGGCCGAAATCAAGTATTGCAAAGCGATCTCGAAGAAAGCATCGAAACCGTAATAGCAGGCTATCAGCGCAAAAATGCCATCTTGACCGATGAGGAAAAATGGACTGTCGCCTGCCACGAAATCGGCCATGCACTCGTAGCGGCAAAGCAGACCAACTCCGCCCCGGTGCAGAAGATAACGATCATCCCGCGCACCTCCGGCGCACTCGGCTACACGATGCAGGTAGAAGACGGAAATCACTACCTCTACACGAAAGAAGAACTGCAAAACAAAATAGCTACCTGCACAGGCGGCAGAGCAGCAGAAGAAGTCATGTTCGGCAGAATTTCCACAGGCGCAGCCAACGATATAGAACAGGCGACGAAGATTGCCCGCGCCATGATAACGCGCTACGGCATGAGCGATGATTTCGACATGGTAGCACTGGAAAACGTAACCAATAAATATCTCGGCGGTGATACGTCGCTGGCCTGCTCAGCAGAAACGCAGACGCAGATCGACAAACAGGTCGTCTCGCTCGTCAAGGCAGAACATGAAAAGGCAAAGAAAATCCTCACAGACAACAAAGACAAATTAAACGAGCTGGCAAAATTCCTTTACAAAAAGGAAACTATCAGCGGCGAACAGTTTATGGATATATTAAACGGAATAAAGCATGAATGAGTATTTTAATTACAGCGATAAAGAGATAGCTTATCTAAAGAAAAAAGATGCTAAACTAGCGGCAGTAATCAAACGAATCGGTCATATTAAGCGCACTGTGGATGATGATCTTTTTTCATCAGTACTGCACCATATAGTAGGCCAGCAGATTTCCGCCAAAGCACAGAAAACCGTCTGGGCACGCTTTCAAAAACTATGCGGCAGCATAGAGCCGGCAAAAATTGCACAGCTTAAAGCCGAAGATATTCAAAGCTGCGGCATGAGCCTTCGCAAAGCGGAATATATTCTCGATTTTGCACGAAAAACGGCAGACGGCAGCTTTGATTTGGAAAAAGTAAAAGCTGCTGGCGATGAAGAAGCCATTGCTCTTTTGAGTTCCTTAAAAGGCATCGGCAGATGGACAGCGGAGATGATGCTGCTGTTCTGCCTGCAAAGACAAAACGTCTTGAGCTATGATGATCTGGCAATTCAGCGCGGGCTGCGCATGATCTACCGCCACAAGAAGATAGATAAAAAGCTGTTTGACAAATACCGCCGCCGCTTCAGCCCTTACGAAAGCATAGCAAGCCTCTACATCTGGGCAGTATCAGGCGGAGCACTGCCGGAACTTACAGATCCCGCTGCTCCGTCTCCCAAAAAGAAGCATACAAAAGGAAATGCACCTATCAGCACATATTTTTATGATTCTCCTTTAGGTATGCTTGCACTATCTGCTAAAGACGGTTTTTTAGTAAGTCTATATTTTTATAAAGCTGCTGATGGAAAAAATAAGATCGCCCCAGCCGATAAAAAAACAATATCTGCGGCTTGCCGCTGGCTGGATATCTACTTTAGCGGCGGCAGACCGGATTTTCTGCCGCCGATTCACTTGGTCGGCACAGAATTTCGTATGGCAGTATGGAAACTATTACAGCAGATTCCCTATGGCAAGACCACATCATACAGCGATATCGCAAATCAAATTGCAACGCAGCAGGGCAGGCAGAAAATGTCCGCTCAGGCCGTAGGCGGTGCGATCGGAGCAAATCCCATAGCCATCATAATTCCGTGCCACAGAGTCATCGGCAAAAACGGCAGCCTGACAGGATATGCCGGCGGCTTAAACAAAAAAATAGCCTTATTAAAAATTGAAGGACACAATATAAAAAAATTTTCCCTGCCTAAATAGAAAAGGATTGCGCATTGAGCTCATGCCCGATGCACAATCCTTTTTTCATCAGCTTATCCATATCAGGTGTTTTTGGCGATGACTGCGCCGAGTACGCCGCCGACGAGAACAGCCGTTACGATATTGCCCTTGTTGTAATCCTTGCCGTCATCATTCTTATGATGGTCGCGGTCCCAGTCGCGGTGATGGCTGCTGTAAGAAGCCGCACTTGCCGTCGGAACAGAAGATGCCGTGTAGCTCAGCGGGCCGCCCAAAAAAGCGGCGAGAGCAAAGATACCAATACATTTTTTAGTCCTGCTGCCAATCTTATTCAGCATGATAAACACTTCCTTATAACCGTATCTGATATAATC
>CATYZV010000137.1 GCA_958415865.1 uncultured Selenomonadaceae bacterium | reverse complement strand
TTCTCATTTAATAATCATATAATAGATGGTAGCTTTTGGCAAGAAGATGCCGCAAAAAAGCCCTGCCTGAGCTGATTAAACTTTGATTAGAATATTATTAGCACTTGGTTATAATAATTACTTATGACATTATAGATTATACGATATATACAGCTGATTGACAACTGAATTTATAGATGTTATCATGAGGTCGTAAAAATCATTATCAAATATCGGGAGGATTTCGTATAATGTACAACCAGGGTAAAGTAGTAATCATCGGTGTCAGCAATGTAGGTTCAGCAGTTCTCACTAAACTGCTCGATTTCCAGCTTGCTTCGGAAATTGTCCTGATCGACATCAATAAAGACAAGTGCATCGGTGAAGCACTCGACAGCAGCGATATGACATCCTGCCTGCACAGCACCAACATCTATGTCCATGAAGGCGACTACAGCGACTGCAAGGATGCAGGCACTATCATCATCACCGCCGGTCCCAGCATCAGACCGGGCGAAAAACCGGACCGCCTGATCCTGTCCAAGACCAACTGCAAAATCATGAGCAGCGTCATGGGCGAAATCGTCAAATACACGAAGGATGCTATCATCCTCATGATCACCAACCCGCTCGATGTAGCTACTTATCATGTATCTACACAGTTCGATTATCCGCGCGAAAAGATCATCGGCACCGGCACGATGCTCGAAACATTCCGCCTGCGCAGAGCTTTGGCTGACCGCTATCACATCGACCCGAAAAACATTCACGGCTACGTGCTCGGCGAACACGGCAACTCTGCCTTCCCGGCATGGAGCACCGTCAACATCGCCGGCTTCGGCATTGACCGCGTCGATGAATACTTCCATTTCGATGACAAGCTCGATAAGGACGCTATCGAAAAAGGCATCGTAGAAAAAGTATTCAAGATCATCAACACCAAAGGCTATACGAATGTCGGTGTCGCTATGATCGCAGCCCGCTTCCTCAAATCCATCACTTTCAACGAACACACCATTCTGCCCATGTCGGCAGTGCTAGAAGGTGAATACGGCCTGCACGATGTAGCACTGAGCATTCCCCGCATGATCTGCCGCGACGGCATCGTCCGCTCGTTTGCACCGGAACTGCCGGAAGCAGAACTCGAACAGCTCTACACCTCCGCTAAAAACGTCCGCGCAGCTCTCGATACCGTATACGCAAAATAACAACAGTATAGAGATTCAACCGCAAAATCAAAACAACGGCAGTATGCTCAAAGCATCTGCCGTTGTTTTTTATGCCGCTTTATATATCAGCAGGTTTTACATTCGTCGTAAATACCGGCTTTTTTCAGAGTTTCTACCATGGTTTCACCCATGTGAGCTACCGTCTGTGCTACTTCAATGCCGACTGCATTCAGTGCCGCGATCTTGTCTTTTGCCGCGCCTTTGCCGCCTGCGATGATAGCACCGGCATGGCCCATGCGTTTGCCCGGAGGGGCCTGCTGACCGCTGATGAACGCTGCCACCGGTTTTTTCATATTGGCTTTAATCCATGCAGCTGCATCTTCTTCAGCACTGCCGCCGATTTCGCCGATCATCATAACTGCTTTCGTATCAGGATCTTCATTGAATGCCTTGAGCACGTCGATGAAGTCCGTGCCCTTTACAGGGTCGCCGCCGATGCCGACAATAGTGCTCTGGCCGAGACCAGCTTTCGTCATCTGGTCCATAGCTTCATACGTCAAGGTGCCGGAGCGGGATACGATGCCGATATGGCCTTTGCGGTGAATATGGCCGGGGATGATGCCGATATTGCATTCGTCCGTCGTCATTATGCCGGGGCAGTTAGGTCCGATCAGGCGAGTTTTCTTGCCTTCCAGATAGCGGTGTACTTTTACCATATCCATTACGGGGATGTGTTCTGCCACGCAGACTACTACGTCTAATTCTGCTTCTACAGCTTCCAGAATGCTGTCAGCAGCAAATTTTGCCGGCACAAAAATCACCGAAGCATTTGCGCCCGTAGCTTTTACAGCGTCCTGCACCGTGTTGAATACGGGAATACCGTTTACTTCCTGTCCTGCTTTGCCCGGCGTTACGCCTGCTACGATTTTAGTACCGTATTCGAGCATATGCTGAGTGTGGAACATTGCAACCTTGCCGGTCGCACCCTGTACGATTACTTTTGTATCTTTATTGACAAAAATTCCCACGAATTTGCCTCCTCTGTGAATATCTCTCGTCAGTTATCTTCTATAATAATTATACTTCGTGCATTACGCTTTTTTAACGAGTTCGACGATCTGCTGTGCGCCGCCTTCCATGGACTCAGCCATGATCAGGCCCGGAACGTTAGCATTTTTGAGAATTTCTCTGCCTTCTTTTACGTTCGTGCCTTCGAGACGCACTACGATCGGAACGTTGAGATCGATGAGCTTGCTTGCCTGTACAATGCCTTCTGCCACTTTATCGCATCTGTTGATGCCGCCGAAGATATTTACGAAAATACCTTTCGCCTGACCGCCTTCGAGCATGATTTTGAATGCCTTGGCATTGTCTTCAGGGCTGCTCTGACCGCCGATATCGAGGAAGTTTGCCGGTTCGCCGCCGTAGTATTTGATGATGTCGACCGTAGCCATAGCAAGGCCTGCGCCGTTTACCATGCAGGCAACATCACCGCCGAGATTTACGTAGTTGAGGCCCAGCTGTGCTGCTTCGCGTTCTTTCGGATCTTCTTCCGTTTCATCGCGCAGTGCCTGAATATCCGCATGGCGGAACAGTGCGCTGTCATCGAAGTTCAGCTTGGCATCGAGTGCCATTACATTATCATCTTCCGTGATGACGAGCGGATTGATTTCTGCCAGCGAGCAGTCTTTAGCAACGAACAATTTATAAAGGTTCTGCATCAGAGCCGCAGCTTTTCTAACGGAAGCCGCCGTGAAGTTCATCTTGAAAGCCATTCGCATAGCCTGGAACGAAGTCAAGCCGAGCAGCGGGTCGATATGTTCCGTGAAGATCTTTTCCGGAGTCTTAGCAGCTACTTCTTCGATTTCCATGCCGCCTTCTTCCGAGCCGATCATTACGACCTGAGAAGACACCCTGTCCACCGTGAAGCTCAAATACAGTTCCTTCTTGAACTTGCAGCCTTCTTCAATCAGCAGGCGGTTTACCTTTTTGCCGGCAGGTCCTGTCTGCTTCGTAACGAGGACTTTGCCCAGTATTTCATCAGCATAAGTGCGCACTTCATCGATCGATTTAGCCAGTTTGACACCGCCCGCTTTGCCGCGGCCGCCGGCATGAATCTGTGCTTTGACTACATATACCGGTCCTGCAAGTTTTTCTTTTGCATCTTTTACCGCTTCATCTACAGAAAAAGCAGGTACGCCGTTAGGCACAGCAACACCAAAATCTCTAAAAATCTGTTTTGCTTGATATTCGTGAATGTTCACTAAAAAACCTCCTCAAAAAAATTGTATTTTAGTTTTATTGCATACTCCGTAATCATACGAAACAGCTTCTATATCATTCCATTGGCAGCAATAATATTCCCGTAAATAACTTTGCCTTATAAGCATAGCTAAATTAAACAAATCTCAATAACTCATATTATACTACATTTTAGAAAATAGTAAATATCTATAGCAAAAATATCTATTATAATTTATATTTATATTTTTTGAAATAAAAGGAATGTACACTTTCTGAATAGATCATGTACATTCCCGCACCGGCTGATATTATATTAGCCTCCTATATTCATCCTAACCGCGTTGATCGCTTCTGCCGTCTTCTGGCGAAAATTCGATGCCGTATCCATAGTCCTCTTTACGACTTCCGTGTAGATCAAATCCACTATGAATATCTGCGTCAGCTTAGTGGGCACTGTTCCTCCCTTTAGTATCGGCTCGCCGTTTTCATAGAAGATGCAGACATCAGAGCGTTCTTTGAACAGACAGTTTTTATTAGCCGTTATGACAATAAGCTTGGCACCGTTGCGCCTAGCTAAGTCCATAGCCTCGATTATCTCGTACGATTCACCGGAGTGAGTCAGCGCCACGACTACGCTGCCTTCATGCACCAGAGCCATGTTGAGCATTATCAGATGGCTGTTGTCCATCCCTTTGGCATTGATGCCGATGCGCATGAACTTATACGCCGAATCATTGGCAACAAAACCGGAATTGCCCATGCCCATGAAGAAAACCCTATCCGCATTCTTGATCAATTCCGCACTATCGTCAATCACCTCTTCATCCAGATTGCTGACGGTATGTTCCAGTGCCGCTATGTTGTTCGCCAACAGCTTGCCCGCCGTGATATGGACTTCTTCATCGCAGGCAATGTCGCTGCTGATTATCGAACGCCGCTTCTTTTCTGCCAATTCTTCCGCCAGCGACAATTTAAAAAACTGCAGGCTGTTAAAGCCCATCTTTCTGACAAAGCGCGTTATCGTTGCTTCGCTGACTCCGCATTTGACAGCCAGCACGGCAATCGGAGACGTGCAAAATTCCGGCGCGTGCTCCCTGACAAAATGAATTAAAAGCTTATCCGATTTCGACGGCCTGAATTCCGGCCTGTCCAACTGATGCAAAATTTTCATCGCAATATCTCCTGTCTTCAACAATCCGCTGCCTCAGACCAAAACATCTCAACGCGAAAAACCTTTTCTTTGCAGCAGATTATACAACGCACCGAGCATACCGGCATCATTGCCCAGCTCGGCAAAAGCTATTTCCATCTCGCTCCATATCTCAGGCGGCAGCCTGTCTTTGACGGCTTTTTCAATCCGCGGCCGCAGATAATCACTCTGAGCCATAATGCCGCCGCCTAAGACGACGCACTGCGGATTTAAGATAGCGGCAATGTTGGCTATCCCGTCCGCCAGATGCTCTACCAGGTGTTCGATTGCTGCTGCGGCATCCATATCGCCCTGCACCGCCCGGCTAAAAATCTGCCTGCCGTCGAGCGATTGAGCTTCTATGCCCTTCGCCTCTGCCACCTCAGCGATCAGCCGCGTAACAGAGGCCACATCCTGCAGCATACCGCCGGGCACTCTCATATAAGCGATCTCACCGGCACTGCCCGCCGCGCCGTGAATAAGCCTGCCGCCCTCCACCGCACAGCCGCCTATGCCCGTGCCCACCGTTATCGCAAACAGCGACTGCTTTCCCCTGCCCGCGCCCAGCCACAGCTCACCCAATGCCGCGCAGTTCACATCGTTTTCCAGCTCGCAGGGAATATGAAACCTTTTTTCCAGCTCCGCCTTCCACTTCGTGCCGCTGTAATCAGGAAAATTCTGCGGAAAAGCATAGACGATACAGCCTTTATCGCAGTCGATGATGCCCGCACTCGACAGAGCTATGCCCGACAGCTCATATCCGCGCTCCAGCCAAGCCTGCACCATCCGGCAGACCTTCTCCACGATGCCCGAACCTTTTACCGCATGAGCCTCCGTAGCCATTTCTCCTCTATCGGCAAACACGCCCTTTTCATCTACAAGCCCGTACTTAATAGCCGTGCCGCCGATATCAAAGCAGCCGTATAAATTCATAAATCTACTCACCTTGTTTCTTCTGAATAATAAAACAGCCGATATGATGAATCATTAATAGAAATAAAATTGCCATCAAATGAATCAATTCATATCAGCT
>CATYZV010000136.1 GCA_958415865.1 uncultured Selenomonadaceae bacterium | reverse complement strand
CATAAAAAGTTCTTGACAAATCATTCTCGATGTTATAATGTATACATATCGTAAAGTTGTAAACACAATCGAATAGCCTAAATCCCGTGAACGGAAAAGTAATCGAGGGCAAAAAGCTTCAGAGAGCCGGTGTTTGGTGCGAACCGGTGTGATGGCTTCGGTGAACATCATCCGGGAGGATTTTGGTTCAAAGGTATTTGCTGAGTAAATCAAAACGGTTTTCCCCGTTATCGGAAAATACATTTGTATGGTATTGCTGCTAGTAAAGCAGTGATTACAGATGTATATAGAGTGCTGCAATGGTGCAGCAGAATTTGGGTGGTACCACGGTTAAAGATCGTCCCTTGATGCGCTTGATTATTCATCGAGCCGTCAAGGGACGTTTTTTATATACTTTGCGTAAACAATCAATATTATATGTCTGTCTGAGGGCAGATGAAAGGAAGAGTTTTTAATGGCAAAAATATTCTATGATGCTGACTGCGATCTCAATTTACTGAAAGGCAAAAAAGTAGCTGTAATCGGTTACGGCAGCCAGGGTCATGCTCATGCACTGAATCTGAAAGAATCCGGCGTTGACGTTTGCGTCGGCCTTTATAAAGGCAGCAAATCCTGGGCTAAAGCTGAAGCACAGGGACTGAAAGTCTACACTGCTGCTGAAGCTGCTGCACAGGCAGATATCATCGTAATCCTCATCAACGATGAAAAACAGGCTCAGCTCTACAAAGAATCCATTGAACCGAACCTCAAACCCGGCAATATGCTGATGTTCGCTCATGGCTTCTGCATCCACTTCCATCAGATCGTTCCTCCGAAAGATGTCGATGTAACGATGATCGCTCCGAAAGCTCCGGGCCACACTGTAAGAAGCGAATACGTTGCAGGCCGCGGCACTCCCTGCCTCGTCGCTGTTGAACAGGATGCAACCGGCCACGCTCAGGATGTCGCTCTTGCTTATGCAAAAGCTCTCGGCGGTTCCCGTGCAGGCGTTCTCGAAACTACTTTCAAAACTGAAACTGAAACTGACCTCTTCGGCGAACAGGCTGTTCTCTGCGGCGGCGTATGCGAACTGATGCACGCCGGCTTTGAAACTCTGGTTGAAGCAGGCTATGATCCCCGCAATGCTTACTTTGAATGTATCCATGAAATGAAACTGATCGTTGACCTCATCTATGAAAGCGGCTTTGCAGGCATGCGCACTTCCATTTCCGATACGGCTGAATACGGCGACTACTACGCAGGCCCTCAGGTAATCGGCAAAGAATCCAGAGCTGCAATGAAGAACATCCTCAAGAGAATTCAGGATGGCTCGTTTGCTAAAGAATGGCTCGTCGAAAACAAAGTCGGCCGCCCGCACTTCCTCGCTCTCCGCGCTAAAGCTGCTGAACATCAGTGCGAAAAAGTCGGTGCAGAACTGCGCAAGCTCTACAACTGGAAAGACGAAGACAAACTTCTCAACAACTAATATTGAGACAGTTTCTTTAAAGGTAAAAAGAGGTGCTGCAAAGCATCTCTTTTTTTTACTGAGTAGGGAAATAGAGGATTTTGCATCATTATAATATAATAATTTAAGAAGTGTAAGATATTATAAGCTATTAGTCATCAAGCAATAAGGAGGCTTTTGTCATGAACGGTGCTCAAGCAGTCATCGAATGCCTGAAGAAAGAGAACGTCGATCTCGTTTTCGGCTATCCGGGCGGTGCAGTGCTCACGCTTTACGACGCATTGTACAAAAATGAATTTCCCCATATTTTGACAAAACACGAACAAGGTGCTATTCACGCAGCTGACGGCTATGCCCGCGCTTCGGGCAAGCCAGGCGTATGCTTTGCCACTTCCGGCCCCGGTGCAGCCAACCTCGTAACAGGCATTGCAACAGCGAATATCGATTCCATACCGCTCGTCTGCATCACCGGACAGGTAGCGACAAATCTCATCGGACGCGATTCCTTCCAGGAAGCTGACGTATGCGGCATCACCATGCCGGTAACGAAACACAATTACTTATTGAAGAAAATCGAGGATCTGCCTCGCGTTTTTAAAGAAGCATTTCATATTGCGACGACCGGCAGACCCGGCCCTGTAGTCATCGACATCGCCAAGGATGTATTTGAAAAGGAAATAGATTTCCACTATCCCGGCACGGTAAATCTGCCCGGCTACCGCCTGCAAAAAGACGGCAATACAGATGATATCGACAACTTGATCGACGCACTCAAAGATGCTGAAAAACCTGTCATTTTCGTCGGCGGCGGTGTTATTTCCTCCGATACGGCTCCTTATATCCGCCAGATCGCTGAAACGACCGGCATACCGGTAGTAGACAGCCTGATGGGCCGCGGCGCAATCGAATCTGACAGCGAAGAATCGCTCGGCATGGTCGGCATGCACGGCACTTACGCTGCTAACACTGCCGTTATGGAATCAGACCTCCTGATCGGCATCGGCGTTCGCTTTGACGACCGCGTTACGGGCAAGACTTCCGAATTTGCCCCGAATGCAAAAATCGCCCACTTCGACATCGACAGTGCTGAAATCAGCAAGAATGTGCCTGTAGATTACAGCGTCGTCGGCGATCTGCGCTGGTCTCTGCCTCTGTTTGCAGCCAAGCTGTCCGTCATCGGCAGCCGCCTCAAACGCCAGTATGAACCGTGGCGCGAATACATCTTCGACGTGAACAAAAAACACCCGCTCGTGTACCGCCAGCATGACCAGTACATCATGCCGGAAGAAGTCGTTTCCCTGATTAGCGGCCTCTGCGACAAGGATACGATCGTCGTAACCGACGTAGGCCAGCATCAGATGTGGGCAGCGCAGTATTACAATTTCCGCAAAGAACGCAGCTTCATCACCTCCGGCGGTCTCGGCACTATGGGCTTCGGACTGCCTGCTGCTATGGGTGTCAAGCTCGCACATCCCGACAAGCGCGTCGTCCTCTTTACCGGCGACGGCTCCATCATGATGAACTGCCAGGAATTTGCCACCACAGCCGACAACGATCTCGACATCAAAGTCATCGTGCTCGACAACCATATGCTGGGCATGGTAGCACAGTGGCAGCGCATGTTTTACAATCACCATTACTCTCATTCTAAGCTGCGCGGCAAATACGACCTCGTAAAAATCGCTGAAGCTATGGGCATGAAAGGCGTGCGCATTGAAAATAGAGAAAATCTCAAAGAACAGCTGGCAGAAGTACTGAACTATCCCGGCCCTATCCTCGCCGATGTAATAATTCCCGATGAAGAAGATGTATTCCCGATGGTTCCGGCAGGCGGAAGGCTCGACCAAATGGTATTGGAGGCAGGCAATAAATGAAAAAATACGAACTGACATTATTAGCCGAAGATACACCCGGCGTACTGACCCACATCGTTGCACTGATCAGCCGCCGTTCGTTCAACATCAACACGCTGTCAGTCGGCTATACCGAAGAAAAAAACGTAACACGCATGAGCTTTGTGCTCTCGGCTGAAGACGAAAATGAAGTCAATCAGGTCATGAAGCAGATCAACAAGCTCATCAACGTCATCAAAATAGTAAATCTGACACATATCGACTCCATCAACCGCGAACTCGTCTTGATCAAAGTCAAAGCAGATCCTATCTCGCGCAACGATATCGTCAACATCGTCAACATCTTCCGCGCCAAGATCGTCGATATCCACCGCGAAACGCTCGTAATCGAATTGACCGGTGCTCATACGAAGATAGATGCGCTCTGCGCTATGCTCAAAGACTACGAAATCATTGAAATAGCCCGCACGGGTACTCTCACTATGTCGCGCGGCCCTATCCCTGTAAAAAAGATGGACTGATACTATAGTCAATTTAATATCAGCATTGAAAAAGGACAGAAACAAAATCGTTTCTGTCCTTTTCTATACATATCTACAACCTGCTCACTGCGATAATTTTTGCTTTAAAATTTCAATCGCCTTGGCAAGCTGAATGTCGCTTGAGGCACTTTCATCCATATCCACCTGTACGTCCGGCGTGATGCCCGTGCCGTCGATGGAGCGTCCGCTGGGAGTATAGTACTTGGCAATCGTCAGCTTGACAGCATCTTCGCCCGACATCGGCAGGATAGTCTGCACTGAGCCTTTGCCGTAAGACGTAGTGCCCACCAGTTCAGCTGCTCCTGTATCCTGCAGCGCACCGGCGAGAATTTCCGATGCACTCGCGCTATTCTTGTTGATAAGCACCACGATAGGATACTTCGTTTCTGCTAAATCCGATGTATACGTTTCCGTATTGCCGTCTTTATCCGTGATCGAAACAATAGTTCCCTTCGGCACTATCTGCTTGGCTATATCGACGCACGCCGTCAGCAGTCCGCCCGGATCATTGCGCAGGTCGATGATCATGCCCTTCATGCCGTTGTTTTGCAGATCCGTATAAGCATCAGTGAATTCCTTAGCCGTATCTTCCGAGAACGAAGCAATCTGAATGTAGCCGATGCCGTCGTCCAGCATTTCATGGCCGACCGTCTTGAGCTTTATATTGTCGCGAGTGATCGTGAAATCCATCTGCTGTCCGTCGCGCATTATCGTCAAGACGACATTCGTCCCAGCCTCGCCGCGCACATGAGCAGCCACCTGGTCAAACGGCAGCTCATCGACGCTCGTGCCGTCAACAGCCATGATCTGATCCCCTTCAGCAAGCCCAGCCTTCTGCCCCGGTGAATCCTCCATCACCGACACAATGCGTATAGAATTATCCTTGCCCTGACCCATGATGACACCGATGCCGCCAAACGAACCCTGCGTCTGCTCCATCAGCATCTTGTACATCTCAGGATCGAGATAATTGGAATGAGGATCGCCCAGCGACTTCACCATGCCGTCGATCGCACTGTCGATCAGCTTCGTATCGTCCGTAGCTCCCACATACCGCGTCTGCACAAACCTATACGCCGTGATAAAGCGCAGCAGATTGGAAAAACCGTGCTCATTCAGCCCCAGCGCGTAGTAAATAGTACCCAGCGTCGCCATCGACGAGAGAATGACGATGATCAGTATCTTGATACCCGTCTTTAAAAATGTCTTCATTTAAATTACCATCACCATAAAAAAATTTGCTTGGCAAAACCAAACTATATCTACCATAATACCATTTCTGACTGATTTAGTAAACATCACTTTATTCATCAGAGTATCAAAAAGCCCTGTATTATTCGGATTCATCCGACTCGGTTACATCCGAATAAAATATACCATCCTAATTTACATCGGCAAATAAATCTGACAGCTTTATCAGTATAAAATCTTTCTTATTAACATTATCAGCAAAACCGCTGCGCGAGAAAAAGCCGTATTTATAGCATTTTATCTTCGTTCGTTTGACCTGTTCTAGGTCCTGTTCTATCATCTGCATTGTCAGCGGAACTTTCTTGAATTTCGCTTCATAGAAAATATATCCAAGAGTATCTTTCGTAACGATATCAAATTCACCGTTACTCTTCGTTTCAGGATCATCGTAATAATACTTGCCTATCTGCTCAAACGGTTCTGCCGTAAAGCCATTCTGATTGCGCCAGATGAGATATTGGCGGCATACATCTTCAAAGACGTGCGGCACGTGTGCCGTTTCAAAATCTTCCTTAATATATCTATCAAAGAAAACATCTGAGTTCATCACATTCATCTGCGACATAT
>CATYZV010000135.1 GCA_958415865.1 uncultured Selenomonadaceae bacterium | reverse complement strand
TGACAGATGTTTATCGTAACGACGGTGCGCAAGGCTACGGCGGAGCTGGAAAATAAGGCAAAGGCGGTGGCGGCACAGCTCAATTCGCGCTACGTCCGCCGCGACGGCGCGGGTATTGATAAGATGAAGGCACAGCACGGCTGTGATATCGTGGTGGTGGTCAAGCAGAATCAGATACTGCTCGATATGGACGGTACTCAGATGTTTTTTCATCCGAATATGGCACAGGTGCGCATTAAGCGGCTGCGCTGCGGCGGCACGGATAATATGATAGATGCTATGGATCTGCAGCGCGGTATGAGCGTGCTTGACTGTACGCTCGGCTTTGCTGCTGATGCTATCGTCGCCAGCTACCAAGTCGGCGAGAGCGGCAGGGTCGTCGGACTGGAGTACAGTCCGCTGATTTCGCTTGTAACGTCTGACGGCTTGAAGCGTTATCTGCCGACGAATTACGATTTAAAGTCGGCTATGGTGCGCATTGAAACGGTCAATCAGGATTATCTGGAGTATTTGAAAAAACAGCCGGACGATAGCTTTGACGTAGTGTATTTCGACCCGATGTTCCGTCATCCATTGACGGATAGTGCCAATATCAATCCATTGCGCTCTCTGGCGGACAGCGATCCCGTTTCTGTTGAAGCGATAGCAGAGGCAAAGCGCGTGGCACGCTGCCGCGTCGTATTTAAGGAAAACAGCCGCAGCTTGGAATTTGAGCGGCTAGGCTTTACGAAGATCTGCGGCGGCAGGTACGCACCGATTCATTACGGCGTTATGGAAATCGAATGAGAGGATTTGATCGACGATGCTCTATATAGTAAAAGTGCTCTACGCTTTTGTCATGCCGCCCGGAGGCATTATTGCTCTGCTCATACTTCTCAATATTTACTTATATCGGAAAAAAACTAAGGGCAGGTATGCTTTAACAGCTGTAATAGCCGTTTTTTATGTGTTGACGATGCAGTTCACGGCGTACTATCTGATGAAGCCGCTGGAAAACGCTTATGCACCGCCCGGTATTCAGCAGCTGCAAGAGGCAAAGCCGGATGTAATCGTGATGCTCGGCGGCGGGGCTATCAATAACGTGCCTGATATCGACGGCGACGGCATGGTATCCGGCTACGTGGCGAACCGCATGATGACGGTATACCGCCTGCAAAAGGAATTAAATGTGCCGGTGATCTTATCCGGCGGCAAGGTGTTTGAGGATACGGGCAGAGAAGCTGATATAGAGCGGCGCATTTTCAACGGCATGGGACTGCCCGACGATGTTCTATTGATAGAAAACCAGAGCCGCAATACGGTGGAAAATGCCCGCAACAGCAAATCAATAATGGAAGAACACGGCTATACGCGCCCGCTGCTCATCACATCGGGTTTTCATATGCCGCGTTCTATGATGATATTTGAGCGCGAAGGCATGAAGCCTATCGCTTATACGGCTGATTACCAGATGAGCGGACAGCTGGCGTTCAGCGTGTTCAACTTCATTCCGCGAAATGATGCTTTCAACTATTCGTGCATGGCGATACGGGAGTACATGGGCATTGCCGCGCTCAAATTCAAAATGCAGTGAGGCAGGTGAATTTATTATATGAAGCAAAGCTATGATTTAGATGTCGATTCCGTTGCCGATATCAACAGCACGGTGGCGCAAAAGCTCAAGCAGCTGCCGTCTAGCCCCGGTGTTTACCTGATGAAGGACAGCCGCGGCAAGATAATATACGTCGGCAAAGCGATAAGCCTGAAAAACCGCGTGCGCCAGTATTTCCAATCGAGCCGCAGCCACAGTGCCAAGACCATAGCCATGGTATCACATATCGCCGATTTAGAGACGATCATGACGAATAACGAGCTAGAGGCATTGATACTGGAATGTAATTTAATAAAAAAGCACCATCCTAAGTACAATATAATGCTGCGCGATGATAAGACGTACCCTTATTTAAAAATCACGCTAAACGACGATTATCCGCGCCTCACGACGACGCGCCGCGTAATTCGCGACGGCTCGCGCTACTTCGGCCCGTACACGAATGTAACGGCTATGAAGGAGACTGTAAAGCTGCTGCGCCGTTTGTTCCCGCTGCGCACCTGCCGCCGCTTGGGCGAGCGTCCCTGTCTTGAATACCACATCAAGCGGTGTCTGGCTCCGTGCGCCGGCAAGATAGATAAGAGCGATTACGACGAGATGGTGCAGTCCGTATGCCTGTTCTTGGAAGGGCGCAGCGAATCCGTCGAAAAAAGACTCGAAGAGCATATGCGCTCGGCGGCACAGGCACTCGATTTTGAGACAGCGGCACGATTGCGCGATCAGCTTCAGGCAGTGCGGCAGGTCATGGAAAAGCAGAAGATACTGACCGATACCGGCGACATGGATGCTGTCGGCATGGCGGCATCACCTCTGGGCATCTGCATACAGGTCTTTTTCATCCGCAGCGGCAAAATGCTGGGGCGCAGCCAATTTCTTTTGACTGGCAATGAGCAGGACGAAGCACAACAGAGCTTGGGAGCATTTTTGAAGCAGTATTATAATGATGCCGTATTCATTCCGCAGGAAGTGCTGCTGCCATTGGAGCTTTCCGAAGCAGCTGTGCTTGAAAAATGGCTGGAGCAGGAAAAAGCGGCAAAGGTCAAATTCCTCGTGCCTAAGCGCGGCGTAAAAAAGGACATAGTGCAGATGGCTCAGGAAAATGCGCAGAAGTACCTTCAGGACCAGAGCGACAAATTAAAAGATGCTCAGGCAAGGACGAGCGGTGCCGTATACGAGCTGCAAAAGTATTTAAAGCTCACCAAGCCGCCTATGCGCATGGAGTGTTTCGATATCTCCCATATTCAAGGCTCGGAAACAGTCGCTTCTATGGTGGTTTTCCAAGACGGCAGGCCGGATAAGGATTCCTACTGCCGCTTCAAGATAAATTCCACTGAAGGCAAGCCCGATGATTTCAAGTCCATGCGCGAGGTAACCTTGCGCCGATACGGCAAAGCCACTGCCGAAGAAATGCCTGACCTAATAATCATCGACGGAGGCAAGGGACAGTTAAGCTCCGCCCTTGAAATAATCCGCGGTGCAGGTCATCTCACCGTGCCTGTAGTGGGCCTTGCCAAGCAGTTTGAGTACATCTTCACGGAATTTTCTCCCGACCCGGTCATACTGCCCCGCCAGTCAGACGCACTGTACCTTGTGCAGAGCATCCGCGACGAGGCACACCGCTTTGCCATCACCTACCACCGCAAGCTGCGCACGAAGCGCAACCGCGTTTCCCTGCTCGACAACATCCCCGGCATCGGTCCCAAGCGGCGCAAAATACTATTCGACCACTTTGAAAATATAGCCAATATAAAAAAAGCGAGCGTAGAAGAACTGGCGGCAGTGCCCGGCATCAGCCAGAGCACCGCCTCGGCAATTTACAATTTCTTTGCTACGCACGATTTGATCAGCAGTAAATTATAAAATATAAATAGACAAAAAAGGGTACAGCCCTGAAATTTCAAGGCTGTACCCTTTTATTTAGTTCAGCTTAGCTGATCAGTGTTTTTGATTGTATGCTTTGTAGCCGGGATAAACAGCGTATTCGCCGAGGTCTTCTTCGATTCTCAGCAGCTGGTTGTACTTAGCTACACGTTCACTGCGGCACGGAGCACCGGTCTTGATCTGGTCGGTGTTGAGTGCAACGGCGAGGTCAGCGATAGTAGTGTCTTCCGTTTCACCGGAGCGGTGGGAAGTTACTGCCGTATAGCCGTTTTTGTGAGCGAGCTTGATAGCGTCCAGAGTTTCGGAGATGGAGCCGATCTGGTTCAATTTGATCAGGATGGAGTTTGCTGCACCGCATTCAATGCCTTTTGCGAGGCGTTCGGTGTTCGTTACGAACAGGTCATCGCCGACGAGCTGTACTTTGTGGCCGATAGCCTTAGTGAGTTTCTGCCAGCCTTCCCAGTCTTCTTCATCGAGACCGTCTTCGAGCGATACGATCGGGAATTCGTCAACGAGTTTTTCCCAATGAGCAACGAGTTCGTCAGTGGTGAATACTTTGCCGGATTTAGGCTGTTTGTATTCGCCTTTTTTGGAACCCTTCCATTCGCTTGCCGCAGCGTCGATGGCGATCATGAAGTCCTTGCCTTTGCCTGCTGTGTAGCCTGCTTTTTCTACTGCTTCGATGATAGTAGCGATGATTTCTTCGTCGCTGTTGATGTCGGGAGCAAAGCCGCCTTCATCGCCGATAGCAGTGGAGAGACCTCTGGATTTGAGGAGCTTTTGCAGTGTATGGTAAACTTCCGTGCACCAGCGCAGGCCTTCTTTGAAGGAAGGAGCACCGGCAGGCATGATCATGAATTCCTGAATATCAGCACTGTTAGTAGCATGAGCACCACCGTTTAAGATGTTCATCATCGGCACGGGCAGTCTGTTGCCGTTCACGCCGCCGAAGAAGCGGTAAAGAGGAATGCCGAGGGATTTTGCTGCTGCCTGAGCACTGGCGATGGATACGGCTAAGATTGCGTTTGCACCCAGCTTGGATTTATCTTTCGTGCCGTCAGCTTTGAGCATAGCACCGTCTACAGCGTAGATGTCAGAAGCATCGAGACCTACGACAGCTTCTTTGATGATGGTATTGACATTTTCAACAGCTTTGGAAACGCCTTTGCCGCCGAATTTGCTCTTATCTCCGTCGCGCAGTTCGAGAGCTTCAAATTCACCGGTGGATGCGCCGCTCGGCACATCGCCTCTGCCGACAGTACCGTCAGCGAGGGTTACTTCTGCTTCAACAGTCGGATTTCCACGGGAATCAATGATTTCTCTGGCTACAACGTTTTCAATTTTCAGTTTATCAAAAGCCATCTAAAGATCTTCCTTTCTGTACAATGAGAATATCAATTTATTGTAAACAATTCTCATTTCTAATTCTGCATTTAGTATAGCATATATGATATAAATTATCAATCTAAATTATCTGTTTTTCAATATAACTTTAGCTGCGATAAAATATGGCATTTGCATTTTAGATATGGTAAGATGAGATGTAATTTTAACTGATAACTGACGGGAGGAAGAGCTCAATGGCGCAAAAATATTTCCGCAGCGGAGAATTTGCCCGCTTCTGCGGCACGACGAAGGACACCTTGTTTCACTACGATGATATAGGGCTTTTAAAGCCGGCGAAGATAGGCAGCAACGGCTACCGCTATTACTCCATCAATCAGGCGATGCTGTTCGACATGATTCAGATGCTCAAGGAAGTCGGCATGAGCTTAGAGGAGATCAAGGATTATATGCGCCGCCGCGATACGCAGACCTTTTTGACGATGCTTCAGGCAAAGGATAAATTGCTGCTGGCGGAGATTGAACGGATCAAGAGGCTCAGGAAGCTGCTAAAGAATACGATGAACATCACGCAGGATGCTTTCAATGTCGAGGAAAATAAAATTGAATTCGTCGACAAGGATGAAGAATATTTCATCGTAACGCCCGGTCCGAAAAAGAGCGATGACAAATCCACGCTCGATGCCATATCAAAGCATATCAACTACTGCGACAAGCACAATTTCTACAATACGTTTACCTACGGTGAAATCATCGGTGAAGCCAGCATTGCCGATAAGAGTTTTAAGACTATGTACTACTGCACCAAGATAGATAAATACATCCACAACAAGCATCTGCATAT
>CATYZV010000134.1 GCA_958415865.1 uncultured Selenomonadaceae bacterium | reverse complement strand
CTTTTTCTTAATCTAATAAAAAAAAAGACACAACTCTTAAATAAAATGAGCTGCGTCTTTCATCAATATTATATTTCGCTACTTTCAGCCGATTTTAACGGTGTGAATCACGTTGTAGCCCTGTTTTTCCAGTTTTGCTTTGATGTCGTCGATGTCGGCTATATCGCTGCGGATGATGATTTCGTATTTGCCGTTGGCTTCTTTGCAAGTTACGAGGCTGTCGATGCTGATGCCGGCATCGGAGAAGATGGTGGCGATGTTTTTGACTACGCCGATGCGGTCGGTAACTTCTAGCGTCAGGCGTGTTCTGCCTTCGGCGAGTCCCATGATGTCTACGAGTGCTTTGAAGATGTCTGTTTCGGTGATTACGCCGACGACTGCGCCAACAGAGCTTACTACGGGCATGCCGCCGATGCGGTTTTTGTACATTAGAAGTGCTGCTTCTTCAATGGTGGCATCGGATTTGACGGCTATGACGTTTTTCTGCATGATATCGGCTACGGAGATCTTTGCCAGCAGGGAGTTGATTTCCCATTTGGATAAGGTGGTGGCGGGCGACGGTGCTACGCGCATGATGTCGCGGTCGCTGATGAAGCCGACGAGCTTGCCGTTTTCTACGACGGGCAGGCGGCGGAAGCCGCGGGTCTTCATGAGATTGGCGGCTTCGTCGATCTTGGTTTCAGGTGTTATGGTTATAGGATTTTTGGTCATTCTATTGACTACGAACATTAAATATTCCTCCTCGTGTTTGCTTTATAAAAAAGGAATTCGCGGAAAATCCCGCGAATCCCTGCATATTTTGCAAATATTGTATTGGCTGCTCAACCGCCGAGATAGGCTTTTTTGACTGATTCGCTGGCGGCGAGTTCTTTGGCATCGCCGGACAGGGTTATGCGGCCTGTTTCGAGCACGTAGGCGCGGTTGGCGATGGACAGTGCCATGTTGGCGTTCTGTTCTACTAGTAGTATGGTGGTACCTGCTTTGTTGATATCTTCGATTATGGAGAAGATTTCTTTGATCAAAAGCGGTGCAAGGCCCATGGACGGTTCGTCGAGCAGCAGAAGGCGCGGGCGGCTCATGAGTGCGCGGCCCATGGCGAGCATCTGCTGTTCGCCGCCGGAGAGCGTGCCTGCTTCTTGGTTTTTGCGTTCCTGCAGGCGCGGGAAGCGTTCAAATACCATCTTGAGGTCTTGGGCGATGCCTGCTTTGTCTTTGCGGGTGAATGCGCCGAGTTCGAGGTTTTCCATTACCGTCATGTTCGCGAAGACGCGGCGGCCTTCGGGCACCTGCGAGATGCCTGCTTTGACTATGTTCTGCGCTGCCATGCCGGCGATGTTCTTTCCTTCAAATTCAATCGAGCCGGTGCGAGGCTTTAACAGCCCGGAAATCGTGCGCAGTGTGGTGGACTTGCCTGCACCGTTGGCACCGATCAAGGTTACGATCTCGCCTTCATTTACTTCGAGGCTTATGCCTTTGATGGCGTGAATCGCGCCGTAGTACACGTTTATATCATCTATTTTTAACATCGATGCCATGCTTATGCCTCCCCGCCCAGATATGCTCTGATTACTTCTTTATTATTCTTGATTTCATCCGGTGTGCCGCTGGCGATGATCGCACCGTATTCCAGCACGTAGATACGTTCGCAGATGCCCATTACCAAGCTCATATCGTGTTCGATGAGCAGCACGGACAGGGCAAATTCTTTCCGTATCCAGCTGATCATTTCCATCAGCTCATGCGTTTCCTGCGGATTCATGCCTGCCGCCGGTTCGTCGAGCAGCAATAGCTTAGGCTTTGTAGCGAGGGCGCGGGCTATTTCCAAGCGGCGCTGTGCACCGTAAGGGAGATTTTTTGCCACTTCATTTGCTTTGTCATCGAGCTTGAAGATCTTGAGCAGCTCCATGCTCTTTTTGGTGATTTCATCTTCTTCTTTCATGTAGCGGCCCATGCGGAAGACGGATTCCAATAGGCTGTATTTGACGTGTGAGCCGTAGGCGATCTTTACGTTGTCGAGCACGCTGAGTTCGGAGAACAGGCGGATGTTCTGGAAGGTGCGGGCGATGCCGCGCTGTGTTATCTGATGAGGCTTTAAGCCGATCAGGCTCTTGCCGTCGAAGTCGATAGTGCCGGTCGTCGGCTGGTAAACGCCTGTTAAGAGGTTGAACGCTGTTGTCTTGCCTGCGCCGTTCGGGCCGATGAGACCGATCAATTCGCCTTTGTCGATGTGAATATCGAAGTTGGACACGGCTTTAAGGCCGCCGAATACTTTAGAGACACCGCTGGTCTGTAACAATACACTCATGCTTTGCGGCCTCCTTTTAATGCTTTGATGTGCTTAAACCAGCCCATTTTTGTAACTTCCGTGTAGCCGAACAAGCCCTGCGGGCGGTAGAACATCAAAAGAATCAAGATCAAAGCGTAGATGATCATGCGGAATTCCGGCCAGCTGGCAAGGGCTGCCGATACGAAGGTAACGACGAACGCACCCGCGATGGAACCGGTGATGGAGCCGAGACCGCCGAGCACTACCATTATGAGGTAGTTGAACGATGCCATGAAGGTGAACGATGCCGGGTTGATGATGTAGAAGCAGTGTGCGAACAGCACGCCTGCTGCACCGGCAAAGGCTGCGCCGATGGTGAAGGCCATGACTTTGTACTTCGTAACGTTTACGCCCATTGCTTCTGCCGCAATTTCATTTTCGCGGATGGCTATGCAGGCGCGTCCGTGCGTGGAATTGACGAAGTTCTTGACGAAGAACAGCGCGATAAGCATTATGAAGAATACCCACGGGAAAGTCGTGTTGTGCGGAATGCCTTTAAAGCCTGCTGCACCGCCTACATAGTCGATGTTCATGATGACGATGCGGATGATTTCGCCGAGGCCTAAAGTTGCGATAGCGAGGTAGTCGCCGTTGAGGCGCAGCGTCGGCAGCCCGATCAAGAAGCCGAGGATTCCGGCTGCGATAGCACCGACGATGATGGCAAATAGAAACGGCACATGGAAATTAGCAGTGAGGATTACACCGACGTATGCGCCGACTGCCATGAAGCCGGCGTGGCCCAGCGAGAACTGGCCTGTGTAGCCGTTGATCAAGTTGAGGCTGACAGACATGATGATGTTGATGCAGATCAAGAAAATATTGAGCTGCCAGAATGAGCCGATGACTCCGCCTTTCATCAAGCCTTCCAATATGACGAAGACGAGAATGCCGCCTAATATGGATAAGAGATCTTTTTTACGCATTGAATTCATAGCTCACACCTCCTACACTTTTTCACGCGTATTCTTGCCGAAGATGCCCGACGGCTTGAATAAGAGCACGAGAATGAGGATGGCAAACGCTGCCGCATCGCGGAAGGTCGAGGAGATGAAGCCCGATACGAGCGATTCGATGATGCCGAGGATTATGCCGCCGGTCATAGCTCCGGGGATGGAGCCGATGCCGCCGAGCACGGCTGCGACGAAGGCCTTGAGGCCCGGCATGATGCCCATCAGAGGGTCGATGGAATTGTAGTAAACGCCGACGAGCACGCCTGCTGCGGCAGCCAGTGCCGAGCCGATGCCGAAGGTAAACGAAATTACGCGGTTGGCATCTATGCCCATGAGCTGCGCCGTTTCCGTATCAAATGATACTGCGCGCATTGCCTTGCCCATCTTGGTCTTCTGGACGATGTAAGTCAAAATTACCATTAAAATAAAAGTGATGGCGAAGATCAACAGCTGCTGGCCGTTGATGACGAATTCACCGAACTGGAACGACGGCACGGATTCCATGACGTTGGGGAAGGTGCGCGGCGTAGGTGAAACGAAATACATACTAGTGTATTCGAGGAAGAACGATACGCCGATCGCCGTTATCAAAAGCGAAATGCGCGGCGCGTGGCGCAGCGGCTTGTAGGCGATGCGTTCGACCAAAATACCTAAAATACCCGTTACGACCATCGAGATGATCAGTGCCGGTATGATGGAAAAACCGGCCTGCGTGATGGCAAAGAAACCGATGTAGGCACCGACCATGTAGATATCGCCGTGAGCGAAGTTGATCAGCTTGATGATGCCGTATACCATGGTGTACCCGAGTGCTATCAGTGCATAGATGCTGCCCAGCGACACGCCGTTGATGAGCTGCTGCACCAACTGCTGTACAAAATCCATAGAAATTCTCCTTTCACAAAGAAAGGCCGCATTGCTGCGGCCCGTTCCGTATAAGCTCTATTTTGCTTTAGCTATCATTCAGCGTTAGGCGTAATCTTTTCTTTCATGACTTTGTTGCCATTCTGCATTTCGATGATTACTGCGCTCTTGATAGGATTGTGGTTCTTGTCCATGGTGATCTTGCCAGTGCCGACCTGGAGGTCTTTCGTTTCTTCCAGAGCCTGACGGATCTTTTCAGGATCATCGCTGCCGGCGCGTTTGATAGCGTCTGCCAGCATCTTGCCTGCATCGTAGCCGAGAGCTGCGAATACGTTAGGAGCATGGCCGTATTCTTTGGTGAATGCTTCGATGAAGCCCTGAACGTCTTTATCCTGTTCGGAATAATGAGAGCTGAAGAACGTGTTGTTCAGCGCATCTGCACCAGCGATGTCTACAGTCTTCGTGTCATCCCAGCCGTCCGTGCCGAGCAGAGGAGAGGTGATGCCGAGTTCGCGGGCCTGTTTAACGATTTTGCCGACTTCTTCATAGTATGCAGGAATAAAGATTACATCAGCATTAGCAGTTTTGATTTTCGTAAGAGTTGCTTTGAAGTCCTGGTCTTTAGCGACAAAGGATTCTTCCATTACAACCTGACCGCCTGCAGCTTCAAATTTTTCTTTGAATACCTGACCGAGGCTCTTGGAATAATCAGAGCTGGAGTCAGTGTAGATTACAGCCGTCTTAGCATTTAAAGTCTTGCTGGCAAAAGATGCCATAACTTCGCCCTGCAGAGGGTCGATGAAGCAGCTGCGGAAGATGTACGGCTTAACCTTGCCGTCATCACCTACCGTGATAGTAGGGCTGGTAGCATCCGGAGCGATTACCGGAATCTTGTTTTCTTCAGCGATCTGAGATTCGGCGAGGACTGCAGCCGATACTGCAGGACCTACGAGCACTTTAACCTTGTCGTCAGAGATCAGCTTCGTAGCCGCATTGGCAGCTTCAGTCGGGTCGGATTTGTTATCCGCCGTTACAAGAGTGATCTTCTTGCCGTTGATGCCGCCTGCATCATTTACTTCCTTGATAGCCAGCTTCAAGCCGTCCAGCGTAGCCGAACCGTAGTTGGCAACATTGCCGGTCATTTCAAAGTTAGCACCGACTTTGATTTCATCGCTGTTAGCTTCTTCTCCGCCACAGCCGGCGAAAATGCTGCCGAGCATCGTAACGCCCAGAAGCATGCTGGCGAGGCGCAGTTTTTTGCTGCTGAAATTCATGATAATTCCTCCTGAAACATAAATTATTGAGAAAAATTTCGCACAGTATGATGATGCGCAGACAAGAATCAATCTGCCGCTCATCATGCCAATGACCTCATTATAATTTACACCTTTACAATAGTCAATACTTTTTTGCAAACAATTTTAAATCAAATAAGACCGTTCATTTTTCTTTTGCGAGCCAAAAGAAAAACTAACCAAAAAGAAAAGGCTCTGCTCGCTATAAATTATGCTCGAAGATTACAG
>CATYZV010000133.1 GCA_958415865.1 uncultured Selenomonadaceae bacterium | reverse complement strand
ACCTCTACAAATCATTCATCAATCCGGCAGCTTCTGACGAATCACTGATCAAAGGCTACTTCAAGAAAGTATTGTTTTATTTTTTCTGCTTGATTTATATCGAGCAGTCGTAATTTTATTTCAATTTCTTTGTTTTTCATATTCATAATTTGTTGATGCTCCATTCTCCTTGTGCAGATAAAGTAAGCTTGTATTCATGCTGAGCCAATAGCGCAGTGCGGTGTCCGACGCTGATGACTTTAGTCTGCGGCAGGTATTTTGCCAATATGCTGTACATAGTGTGTTCCAGCTGTTCATCGAGTGCGGAGGTTGCTTCATCGAGAAATACGTATTCGGGCTTGTAGAGCAGTATGCGGGCAAAGGCAAGACGCTGCTGTTCGCCCAGTGATAAGATTCGGCTCCAGTCATCGATTTTGTCGAGGCTGTCTGTTAATGATCCGATCCGGCACAGCTGTAAGATCTGCTGCAATTCGCTGTCGCGAGAGCGGTCTTCAATCAGCGGATAAAAGATACTGCGGCGAAGGCTGCCCAGCGGAAGGTACGGTTTTTGCGGCAAGAATAAATATTCATCGGCTTTCGGCAGTATGACGGTGCCTTTAGCATAAGGCCAGATACCTGCCATCGTGCGCAGCAGCGTAGATTTGCCTATGCCGGAAGGTCCCATGATGATAAGGCTATGCTTATCTGCCATATCGAGTGAACAGTTTTTGAGCAGAGCACTGCCGCTCGGCAAGAACACATCGACATCTTTCAATGCCACGTCTTCAGCCGTGATTTTCTGCACATCGGAGTGCAGCTGTGCGCAGTCTTTAATATGTTCGTCAAAGCCGTAAAGACGGCGGATGACAGAACACCACTGCGCGATGTTGGCGTATGATTCTACAAAGTAGGACATAGCTGTCTGAACTTGTCCAAAGGCATTGGAAAGCTGCATGATCCAGCCGACCTGCACTTCTTGAGCAAACCAGCGCGGTGCAGCCATCAGCAGCGGAATGATTATAGCGAGTTGAGCATAACCTACGGTGAATGAATTGAGCAGTTTTTGGCGGGTCATTATATCGCGGAAGTTGCTGACAACTCGGCAGAATCTTTCCTTAAAACTGAGCAGCTCAGGCTGTTCTCCTCGATAAAAAGCTATGCTTTCGCTGTTTTCGCGCACTCGCATCATGGAGAAACGAAAATCTGCTTCAAAACGCTGCTGGTCATAATTAAGGTTGATGAGCTTGCGTCCGACTTTATGCGTCAGATACGTGCCGATGACAGAATAAATCAGCGATATCCAGACCATATAGCCGTAAATTGTAAATTCATGACTGCCGATAGGGACGGTGATGATGCCGGAAAGGTTCCATAGGATTACGACGAAAGCGGCAAGCGAGATTAGCTGGCGCAAAAGACCGATGCTGAGGCTAAGCGTCAAGGTTACAAATTGATTGATATCTTCGGCAATACGCTGGTCAGGGTTGTCCATGTCGTTGCCGGATAGTTTCAGCTTGTAATAGACTCTGCCGTGCATCCAATCGTCCAGATATCGTTCAGTCATCCACTGCCGCCACTTTATCTGGAGCATTTGCTGAAGATAGACTGAATACACACCGATGGATATGTACAAAAACGCAATTAGTGAAAATTGACCGACGAGCGGCCAGAATGAATCAAATTGATACGCCTGTAGTACATCCCAAAATTCTTTGTACCAGTTATTGAGCAGGACAGTTAAAAATACGCTGGCAAGATTCATTGCAATGACTATGGCTAATATAAATCCTGCCTTCCATTTTTGATCCGATACCCAGTAGCTTCGGGCGAGAATTTTAAATCCTTTTAGATAGTACATTATTTTATACGACGGCACGCCGAATCATCTCCTCAGAAAATCATTTTCATAGATAGCTACTATTATATATGAAAATCAAAACATATCATAGATAAAATATGGTAAAATATATTCTGACTACAATTTATTGAATTTTGGAGGTCTTTTCATGATATATTTTGCAGCTGCTATAGTTATGGTGCTGATCATCGCTGTCAGCTATCTTGCAGATAGAAAATATCCGCGCAGGCGCAGCTATATAATTCCCACCGGTATAATACTGCTATGCTCTGTTGCCGCTGCTCTTTCTTGGCTCACACCGGCGCGTCCTGCTCAGCTGTCGGAAGAACAGCGTCTGGCTATATTAAATGAACAGCCTTATTTTATCACTTGGTACAACGACTATAAGCAGATAGTTACTCAGCTCGACCGATACTGCTCTGCGTACCACAAGATCATCGGCGAGTATGAAGACGGTACATTGAGTGCGCCTGAAGCGCAGGAACGCCTAAATACGCTCTACAACAATACGGCTAAATACGATCAGGGCTTGCAGGAGCTTCTGCCGCCTAGTGAATTATCTCAAAAGAATTATACACTGGCTTATAATATATTAGAAAAGACGCGTGTTTACAGCTACAAAATAAATGAAACGACGCGCCAGAGTATATCTGTGATCAGCCAAGGCAATGAGGATGGTCTCGACAAGCAGTATATCGTCAATAACCTCAATCGCATTTATACATTAGAAGGTCCGATCATACTCGATATCAATACGGAAGTTACACAGTTAAAAGACAATTTGACCCTGATAGACTAAAAAACGGTATCTATCTGTATTGATAGATACCGTTTTTTATCGTCTTAGCCGTTTAAAATACTGTTTCATAATACTGCTGCACTCATCTTCTAGCACGCCGGATTTAACTTCCATCTGATAGACCAGCCAAGGATTTTCTACGACGTTGAACATCGACTCGCAGGCTCCGGCACGCCAGTCGGGCACGCCGTAGACCAAGCGGCTGATACGGCTCATGAAGAGTGCCCCGGCGCACATCGGACACGGCTCTACTGTTACATAGATAGTCATGCCGGATAAACGCCAGTTGCGCACTTTTTGGCACGCCTGGCGCACTGCTACTACTTCAGCATGTGCTGTAGCATCATATTGAGTTTCGCGCAGATTGTAGCCCCGTGCGATGATTTTGCCGCTGCTATCGCAAATGACTGCTCCGATGGGCACTTCATGTATGGCAAATGCTTTTTTAGCCTCTGCCAGTGCAGCCTCCATACCTTCGGTATCGTTGTGAACAATCTCTATATCCATTACAAATCCTTTCATTAATAAATAAGGCGACAAATTGTGCTGTTTGCATTTAGCTGCAAAGTATGATATCTATATTAATATAGTAGATATTGATCGTCAATTGATTAATGGAGGGATTTTTTTGAACTGGTATATGATCATAATCGCGTTGTATGCTGCGCTGTTAATCGGTGTGGGATTGTTCATTTCGCGCCGCGTCAAAGGTGCGGATGATTTTTTTGTCGGCGGGCGCAAGATGGCTCCGTTTTTATTGTTCATAACGCTCGTTGCTCCTAATATCGGGGCAGGCTCTACTGTCGGTGTCGCCGGCATGGGCTTCGTATCGGGCATTTCAGCTGCATGGTGGATAATCGCTTCAGCTGTCGGTACGTTTATTCTCGCCTTCGTCATCGGTCCTGCTATCTGGGAAAAGGCAAAAGCTCACGGTTTTTATACTTTAGGTGATTATCTGGAATACCGGTATAACAGATGGCTGCGCGGCCTTATTTCTTTGATGATGGCAATCGGAACGCTGGCGATTTTTGCCGGTCAGCTGATGGGTATCGGCTGGATTCTATCTGTTGTAGCAGACATCGATAAGACTGCCAGTGTATTGATTGCTGCTGTTGCAGTCGTGCTGTATTTCTGCGCCGGAGGATTTCTCTCTGCTGTCTATGCTAATTTGATTGAAGCAGCTGTAAAGCTCATCGGCTTTATCGTTGCAGTGCCGCTGGTACTGAGCTTCGTCGGAGGTTTTGACGGGCTTCAGGCAAAAGTGGCAATGAATATGGCCGATACTGCTAAAACTACGGCTTACTTTAGTTTTGACGGACTGGGCAGTACAGTCATAATGGGATTCTTTTTAATGCTGATGCCCTCATTTTTTCTGTCTCCGGCACTAATCGGCAAAGTTTACAGCGCACGCGATAAGCGCACTGTGCGCATCAGCACGGCTTTGTGCGGGCTGGTAATGCTGCTGTTTTCCTGCATACCTGTCGTATTGGGCATGGCTGCTTACGCCATCGCGCCGGATCTGCCGCAGCGTGATTTAGCTCTTCCTTACGTCATGAAAGAATGTATGCCGTTTTGGGCATCCGCGCTGGCTCTGGCAGCTATTTTTTCAGCTGAAATCAGTGCTGCTGATGCTGTGCTCTACATGATAACAACATCATTTACCAAAGACCTCTACAAATCATTCATCAATCCGGCAGCTTCTGACGAATCACTGATCAAAGGAGGCCGCCTTGTAACTGTCATGGCAGGAATAATCGGCCTCGGGCTGGCAATCGTACTGCCTAATGTCATCTCGGCACTGTCGATATTTTACGCGCTGATGTCAGTTTCCATCACTGCTCCGCTGCTGTTCGGATTATTTACTAAGCGCAGCTCCTCAGCTTCAGCTATCATCGCAGCTATAGCCGGTGTGATCGTTACCGTATCATTGCAGATATTCAATGATAATAAAGGTATTTGGATATTGAACGGACAATCCACTGCAATACTGCTCACTATAATTATAATGGCAGTCATGCTGGCTGTCCGTCCCAAAGAAAGTAAAAAATAATTTAGAGTGTAGTCAGTATAAATTCTCCTGTGCCGTTAAGACGGTACATGCCCATATTAGCAGGAATAAATACGCTGTCGCCTTTTTCAACAGTGAAACTTTCCGTGCCGTAAGTCAAAGCCATTTCACCGCTGAGCACAAGAACGGAATGGAAACTGTCTTCGCCTGCTTTGAGGCTGACGGAACCTTCCAAGCTGAAGTGGCTGACACTGAATAAATCACATTGTGCTAATACGCTGAGCTTATAGTCGTCAAAGCAGGAGAGCTTGGCAATCGCCCCGACTTTATGCGTCGGCGGCTGGAGCTTCGTTACAGCAAGTGCTTTTTCAATGTGCAGCTGGCGGGGCTTTCCGTCCTTGCCGATGCGTCCGTAATCGTAGACACGGTAAGTAGAATTGGAGCTTTGCTGAATTTCGGCTATCAATGCACCTGCACCGATAGCGTGCAGTGTGCCTGCCTGAATGAAAAAAACATCTCCTTTTTTAATCGGAACTTGATTGCAAACATCGAGCAGAGTATTGTCGCGGATGCGTTTTTCAAATTCCTGATGGCTTATTTCATGAGTAAATCCGTAGATGAGCTTTGCCCCGGGTTTAGCATCCATGACGTACCACATTTCAGTTTTTCCCGATTCACCTTCATGCAGTCTGGCGTAAGCATCATCAGGATGCACCTGTACAGACAGATTCTGCTTGGCATCAATGAACTTGATTAAAATAGGAAAATCCTTGTCAGCAGGAGCTTTGCTGCCTATTACCTGACGGCCGTTTTTCTTGATGTAATCGAGCAGCGTCATACCTGCATATTTTCCGTTGGCAATTGTGCTAAGACCATCATGATGGCAGGAGAGTTCCCAGCTTTCAGCCACGGGATCGAGATCTGTTTTTTTATTAAACTCATCGCGCAGGCGAGTGCCTCCCCAGAGATAATCCTTAAATGCAGCCTGAAGTTTTAACGGATAAAGCATAATGTTTTAGTTCCTTTCTATAATAATATCGTGTATTTATAGTGTATTTC
>CATYZV010000132.1 GCA_958415865.1 uncultured Selenomonadaceae bacterium | reverse complement strand
TTTACAACAAACGTAGATAAAATACAAACCCTACAGATGAAAATTTGATTAGAATTGAGAAAATAATTGCCTCGGAAGATTATTAGCCTGTATAATGGTAGGTGTAAAGGAATTTTTACATTTATGGTATACACTAGTAAACAAACTACACTGCCCCGGTAAGAAAGAGGTAAGCAATTGAGGAAAAGAGTAAACAATATTATCACAAGCAAGGTGGATGCACTTATGTCTCCTTTTGCCACATTCTTCCGCCATGAGGCTTCCAGCGGCATAATCTTGGTGATCTTTGCCGTGCTGGCCATGGTGCTGGCGAATACGGCGGCTGCGCCCTATTACAGCCAGATTTTAAATACACAGCTGCCGCTCGGCCCGGCTGAGTACCATCTCGATCTCAGCATTATGTATTGGATAAATGACGGACTGATGGCTGTATTTTTCTTCGTCATCGGATTGGAAATCAAGCGCGAATTCCTATTCGGCGAGCTGAAGTCTCTATCGGCGACAATCCTGCCGATAAGTGCTGCTATCGGCGGCATGATAGTGCCGGCACTGATATATGCTGCGGTGAACATGGGACAGCCTACTATGGCAGGCTGGGGAATTCCTATGGCGACGGATATCGCTTTTTCGCTCGGCATACTGTCGATTGCGGCAAGCGGAGCACCGCGCAGCATAGCTATATTTTTGACGGCTCTAGCCATCGTCGATGACCTCGGCGCGATCATCGTCATAGCCGTGTTCTACAACTCTAATCTGTCGTTTGCGGCACTGGGACTTGGCTTCATAGCACTGCTGGCGGCGTTCATCTTGAACCGCATAGGCTGCCGCAATTTTATTTTCTATTTAATCGCAGGGCTTATCGCATGGGTAGCATTTTTAAATGCAGGCATTCATCCCACGATTGCAGGCGTGGTACTCGGCATGCTGATTCCTGCAAACAAAGATCACGAAAATTCACTGCTGCATAAGCTGGAGCATAAATTAGAGCCGTGGTCAGCTTACTTCATAATGCCGGTATTCGCCCTTGCCAATGCAGGTGTTGCCGTTGAAGGCGGTATCGGCGATGTGCTCAATCCCATCGGCATCGGCATCATTCTCGGTCTGTGCCTGGGCAAGCCTATCGGCATCTGCGGTGCGTCTTTCCTGCTGTTCAAGCTGGGCTATGCGAGAATACCGGACGGTGCCAAAGCATCGCAGCTTATAGGAGCAGGTTCGCTCGGCGGCATCGGCTTTACTATGTCGCTGTTCATCGCTTCGCTTGCCTTTGATAATGCAGCGTATCTCACGAGTGCTAAGCTCAGCATTCTCTGTGCTTCGGTGCTTTCGGGTATTTTAGGTATAATTATTTTCAAAGCAGCAGATCTATTTAAGTCAAAATCCCGTCAGCAGAACATATAATCAAGTTTTAAGAAGGTGCTCACCTTGAGTGAAAAGGATAATTTGAACAAGATAACAAACGAAATAGTAAATGCAACAGTAAATATAAAAGTAATCGGCATCGGCGGCGGCGGCAACAATGTAATCAAGCGTCTATGCGAAACGCTGAATCTCGACATGGAGCTTATCGCTGTCAACACGGATGCCAAACAGCTCAACAGCCTTGCTGATGAACGGATCAAGAAGATACAGATAGGTGCCAATCTG
Organism: uncultured Selenomonadaceae bacterium; assembly: GCA_958415865.1. GTDB lineage: Bacteria > Bacillota > Negativicutes > Selenomonadales > Selenomonadaceae > Megamonas. The sequence goes on along the minus strand of CATYZV010000132.1, from coordinate 4,091 downwards.
ACCCGCGGCCTTGGCTGCGGCGGCAATATAGATAAGGGGCGCGAAGCTGCTGTCAACGATTACGATGCTTTGAAGAATGCTGTCAAAGGCGCGGATATGGTGTTCATCACCGCAGGCTTGGGCGGCGGCACAGGTACGGGAGCAACGCCCGTCATCGCACAGGCTGCACATGAAATGGGCATACTGACCGTCGGTGTCGTTACGGTTCCGTTCAAGTTTGAAGGTGCGCGCAAGAAAAAATCAGCTGATGCGGCATTGGCGGCAATGGCTCCTTACATGGATGTGCTGATCGCCGTCCACAATGACAATCTGCTAAAGATAAAGACGAGCACGAAGCTCACATTTGTCAATGCCTTCAAGATGGCGGACAGCGTGCTTCATCAGGGCATTCGCTGCATAACGGAATTGATATTGACCGTCGGCGTGATAAACGTGGATTTTGCCGACGTGAAATCCATCTTCCAGCAGAGCAGCAGCCCGGATGCTCTGCTCGGCATCGGCGAAAGTGCTAATGGCGCAGTTGAAGCAGTCAATGAAGCTATTTCCAGCCCGCTCGTAGAACGTGATCTGACCGGCGCACGCGGCATAATTCTCAACCTCAGCGGCGATAAAAATATGACGCTGTTCGAGATAGATGAGGCAAGCAGGTACGTCCACAGCCATACGCATCCCGATGTCAATATAATCCTCGGCACTGTCGTAAATGAAAAACTAAACGGCAGAGTACGTGCAACCATTATCGCCACGGATTTTGCCGACAGCGAATTGCCTTCGGAAGACAATGGCAAGGATTTTGCCACGGTGCTCAAATCTGGGCTTAAATCAGTAAAACAGGCTGATAAGACAGCGGTTAAAACGAGTAAAGAAGATGATTCTGACCCGCTGAAGCTGCCGGACTTCATGAAGAAATTTTAAATTGAAGCATAAAAAAGCTGAATCCTTTGCACAAAGCATTGGGATTCAGCTTTTATTTTGCCCTGCAAGGCAGGCTATTTTTTGCGCAGTGAAGCACGTACAAGGCGCACTACCGCGATGGCGGCAAATGCTGCCAGCACTATGAACAGTGTGCTGTCAAAGTGCGATGCGCCGCTGTTCGTATTCGGTGCCATCGTAAGGTAGATTATCACCAGCACGCCCAGTACGATAATTATATTTAGTACATTCGTTATCTTGATATAAGCCACTTCCTTCATCTTCATTGTCGATTTTGCCGCAAGCTGCTTCCCACTCTACTGTCTGCGGCAGAGCAAAACCGTTGAACGTCGTCGCGGAAACTCTGCTGTATGCACCGGAGTTTACGGCGAGCAGCAGGTCGCCCATTTCCAGCGGCGGGCACAGAAATTCTTTTTTTACGATGTCTATGGAATCGCAGCTGGGTCCGGCAAGCGTTACGGAAGCTTTGTTGCCGTCTTTAAATGACGATATATCGTAATCCCAGTGATCGAAAATCACGCCGGAGAAACAGCCGTAAATGCCGTCGTCGAGGAAGTACCAGTCGCGCCCGCTGCGCTGCTGAATGCCTACGACAGAAGTAAGCAGATTTACGGCACTAGCGCAGATGTAGCGGCCCGGTTCAGCCCAGACTTCCACATCCTGAAAATTCTTGTCGAGCTGCCTGTTTATATCGCGCATTATCTGCTTGATGTTGAACTCGGCATGGAGCGCAGGTGCAGGCAGGCCGCCGCCGATATCCATGTATTTTATATTGATTCCGTTCTGGCGTGCTCTATCTATCAGCCGACGCGCCATTACAAACGCCCGCAGGTACGTCCGAGAGGAAAGCGATTGGCTGCCGATGTGAAAACAGATGCCGGCAGGCTTCAATCCTTTTTCTTTGGCATACTGCAAGAGCGGCACTATATCGTCAGATTCAGCACCGAATTTCGTGTTGAGGTCGACCGCCGCCTCCGAGTTTTCGATTTTGACACGTGCCAGAACTTCACTATTTGGTACGAATTTAGCTAATTTATCAATTTCATTTCTACTGTCAAAAGTGAATTTAGTGATGCCGGCCGCCGCTGCCGCGATAAGCCCCGCCTCGTGCTTCACGGGATTGGCGTATATCATGCGGCTGCCCGCCACGCCCATCGAGCGCAGCTTGTTGATCTCACCTGCCGAGGCGACATCAAAATTGGAACCGAGGTCGATCATCTTGTTGATGATGCAGTCAGCAGGATTTGCCTTTATCGCATAAAAGACTTTCAGCCTAGGTATATGCCGCTTCAAGAACGTGTAATTTTCCTCGATTTGATCCGTGGAAACTACCTCTAACGGCGTTTTGTATTTTCCTGCCAGCATATAGGCATCTTCTTTTGTCAGTCTAAAACTACTCATTAACATCCCCTTATTCCTTGCACAGTTTATTTGTCGTGCATATACATATTTCAAAGTCTTTGCGACTTTACGCATAGTATACTCTTTTTTGAAGGAAAATGGTATAAATTTTTCATGAAAATTTTTGAGCAAAGATAAAATTAGAATATGATATACTTATAAGACTAAATTTCTAGGGAGAGATAGACAGTGTTATATTCATATATACATGCAGATTGCTTTGACTGGATGAAAAGCAGAGAGGCTGACAGCATAACAGCCATTGTTACAGATCCGCCTTATGGCATCAGAGAATACACAGAAGCAGAGCTTATAAAACGAAAAACAGGCAAAGGCGGCATATGGCGCGTTCCGCCGTCTTTTGACGGGCATAAACGGATGGCTCTGCCTAGATTTTCTGTCATAAATGATAGTCCGAGAGAACGAAAAAATGTATATGATTTCTTTTTTAGATGGGCTGAATTAGCAATAAAAATTCTCGTGCCGGGCGGTCATGTATTCATAGCATCGACACCGCTTTTGTCAGATATACTGAGCAGTGCGATGCGCGATGCCGGCTTTGAAAGACGAGGCGAGATAATACGCGTAGTATCGACTATGCGCGGCGGAGACAGACCCAAAGGTGCAGAACAAGAATTTGCTGATTTATCAGTAATGCCGCGAAGTATGTATGAACCTTGGGGCTTGTATAGAAAACCACTCAGTGAAAAAACAGTTTCAGCCAATCTGCGCAAATGGAAAGCAGGAGCCTTGCACCGCGAAAATAATGACAGCCCGTTTATGGATTTGATTAAAAGCGAGCGAACGCCTCTTCTTGAAAGAAAAATAGCACCGCATCCCAGCCTCAAGCCTCAGCGATTTTTGCGAAAACTGGTCTATGCGGTGCTTCCTTTAGGAGAAGGCGTTATACTCGATACATTTGCAGGCAGCGGTTCTATATTGGCTGCTGCTGCACATCTGGGTTTACAAAGTATAGGGATAGAAAAAGACGAGCAATTTTATCAGATAGGCATTAATGCCATTAATAAGTTAAGCATTATTCAATATTAAAATTTTTTTAGTATCAGTATATGTATTCAGCAAATGGAGAATATCTAGGAATGGATAGATTTTTTGATATTAAAAGTCTATTACGTATTAATGCTGTAGATATTTTGACATAATTAGGATCCAAATATAGCGTTCCGTCCCGCAACTTTGCTGTTCCGATTGAATTTGTTATAAAAGTCTCAGTTCGACGCGTGTTTTTTTCGTTAATTTTACTGCCATAATATCGCCAATCAGAATTGAGGTATTTAAACCCGACCAAATTGGCAATTTCAAGTTGAATAAAGTCAATCTGTCCATCGTCAAAAATTTTGTAAACTGCTACTAAATGCCAGCCGCTATGCCCGTTGTGTCCTTCGGCTCCTTTCATCGGATTTTTAGAAACTTTAATTTCTAAAGCTAACGCTTTTCGTATATGTATTAAATCAGGAAAATCTCGCTCACTATAGAGGCGATAATCATTATGTTCAGCTATTTTATTAGTGAAAACATTCGAGACGATACTGCTGAATGTATTTGCTTGTACTAACTCACTTAAATTTATTCCGCCAAGTGCATTTATTTGTGAAAACACTCTTACAGTATCACTCATAGCCGTGAATAATCCTTTTTTTGATAATCCGATTGGTAGTGGGACTTTGCGAAAAAATTTATAATCTGGCATATTAATCACCTTATTATCTGCTGAGGCTGCTAGTATTGTAGCATAG
>CATYZV010000131.1 GCA_958415865.1 uncultured Selenomonadaceae bacterium | reverse complement strand
AGTCAATCTTTAGATAAAAAAATATGTTCACAGTGTCAAATAATATTTTACGAGATAATAAGCCCATGGAGTATTAATCCATGGGCTTCACTGTATAATTCAGCTATCGGAGCATATCATTTTTCTTCATTGAACAATGCCGCGGCAAAGTCGTTGGCTACGAACGGTCTCAAATCGTCCATTTTTTCGCCTACGCCTATCCATTTGACAGGCATGGATAGTTCTGCTTTCAGCCCGATGACTACGCCGCCTTTTGCTGTGCCGTCGAGCTTGGTCAGCACAAGTCCTGAGATGGGTGCTGCCTTGGTGAAGAGTTCTGCCTGGCTGATGGCGTTCTGTCCGGTGGTGGCATCGAGTACGAGCAGGGTTTCATGAGGCGCGTCGGCTATTTCGCGCTTGATGACGCGCTGTATTTTGTTAAGCTCGGTCATCAGGTTTGCTTTGTTGTGCAGGCGGCCGGCGGTGTCGATTATGAGTATGTCTATTTTGCGTGCCTGTGCTGCTTTTACTGCATCGAATACGACGGCGGCGGGGTCGGAGCCTTCTTCGTGGCGGATGACGGGCACGTCTACGCGGCTGCCCCAGATTTCTAGCTGGTCGATGGCTGCGGCGCGGAAAGTGTCGGCTGCGGCGAGCATGACATTTTTGCCTTCGTCCTTGTAGTAGTGGGCGAGCTTGCCGATGGTGGTGGTCTTGCCTACGCCGTTTACTCCGATTACGAGTATTACGGTCGGGCCGCTGGCTGCCAGCTTCGTTCTGTCAGCGTCAGCACCTTCGTTTAAGAGTTCTGTTATGCGCTTTATCAGGAAGGGTTTTAAATCTTCCGGGGTGTTGATTTCTTTTTGCTTGATGCCCTTGCGCACATCTTCCATCAGGCTCATGGAGGTTTTTACGCCTACGTCTGCTTGGATCAATGCGTCTTCGAGTTCGTCGAGCAGGTCATCGTCAATGTCGGCATAACCGATTATGACCTTTTCTATTTTTTCGGTCAGCGATTTGCGCGTCTTGGTCAAACCGTCTTTTAATCTGCTGAAAAATCCCATATTTATGCCTCTTTTCTCTATTTCAATCTATTGCTTATAGTCTTCTAGTTTTACGGAAATCAGCTTGGATACGCCTGCATCTTCAATCGTTACGCCGTACATAACGTCGGCAGCCTCCATAGTGCCGCGGCGGTGGGTTACGAGTATGAATTGGGTGCGCTTGGCGTAATCGTGCAGGAATTTGGCGAAGCGTTTGACGTTGGCTTCGTCAAGCGGTGCGTCTATTTCATCGAGCACGCTGAACGGTGCGGGATTGTAGGTGAAAAATGCGAACAATAGGGCGATGACGGTCAAGGTGCGTTCGCCGCCGGAGAGTACAGCCAAATTCTGCGGCTTTTTGTCCGGGGGCTGAGCTTCGATTTCAATGCCGGTATTGAGCACGTCGTCGCTGTTCGTCAGTATTAAATCAGCTCTGCCGCCGCCGAACAGCTGTTTGAATATATCGTTGAAATGAATTCTAATCTGCGCAAATGCCTTGCTGAATTGGCTCGCCATCGTCTTGTCTATCTGCTCGATGATCTTTAATAGGTCGTCCTTTGCCTTATTCAAGTCGTCTACCTGCTTGGTCAAAAAGCTGTACCGCTCGTTTAAGGATTCGTATTCCTGCACGGCGTTGGGATTGACGGGGCCGATTGCCTTTATTTCCTTTTCCAGCTGCTTCAGCTTTGCTTTCAGCTCTTCTTCGGGCAGATCGAGGCGGTGCTGCAATGCTGCTTCAGGCGACATTTCGTAGTCGTCTTGCAGCTGCTGTACGTACTGCTTCAATTCCGTTTCAAGCTTTGCTGAGGCGACTTCGCATTTGTGGATCTTGTCTTTGATTGCACTGACCTGCGCCGATATCTTGGCGCGTGCTTCGTCCATGTCGGAAAGCTCGCTCCTAAGCCCCAGCTGCCGCTTGTAAAGTGTATCGTAATCCGCTTTGCCGCTCTTTTGCAGCTGCTCTAAATTGGCGACGGATTCTTTGAGGTGCTTCAATTCTGTCAGGCTGTCGTCGATGACTTTCTGCAGGGATTTCATTTCCTGTCCGCTGTCGGATAAGAAAGCCTCAGTGCGTTCGCACTGCCCCTGCATTAATTTTAATTTGTCATTGTGGCGGATGACTTCTTGGCGTGCTTCGGTGCAGTTTATCTGGCGGCGCATTAGTTTTTGCTGCTGAGCTTTGAGGTCGCTGCGCAGTGCTTCAATGGTATCTGCGATATCATCATGCGAATTTTCGCTCTCGCCCATCGACTGCTGCAATTTGCTTATTTGCTCATGCTGCGCTTCGATATCGGCTTCTACTGCCGTGCGCTTGACTATCATCGCTGATATGCGGCTGTCGATGGAAGCGATGATATTGTGCTGATTGGCGAACCATTCATCGAGCTGCTTTGCTTCCACCTGTTTTTGCGCCGCAAGCAGGGATAATTCCTGCCAGTTCTGCTGCAATTCATTCAAGGTTTCTGCCAATGCCTGCCGTTTTTCTTCCTGCTGTTCGTACTGCGACTGCGTTTCGCGTAGTGATTGACGCTGATTTTGCAGGTATTCATGCAGTTCGTCAATCTCTCCGGCGCGGTGCAGAAAGCCGGTTTCACTGCCGCGGCTCGCTCCGCCTGCCACTGCGCCGCCGGGCTGCAATAATTCGCCCTCCAAGGTTACGATACGCAGGCGGTAGTCATTGAGCTTCGCCAGCTTCAGGGCATTGTCTATGCCGTCCACTACGAGGATTCTGCCCAGCAGGGACTGTGTGATGACTTTGTATTCTTCGTCTATGTCAACCAGCTCATCAGCGTAGGCGATAAAGCCGTATCTGCCCGGCTCCATCTCCGTGCGTCTGCCGCGGTGGGGCTGCACAGTCGTCAAGGGCAGGAAGGTAACTCTGCCGAATTTATTTTGCTTCAAGTAAGAGATGGCAGCTTTTGCCGTTTCGGTGTCCTTCGTAACGACATTCTGCATGGCACTGCCTAAAGCCGTTTCTATCGCCGTGATGAAGGTTTCTTCCACGTGGATAAGCTCTGCTACGGCACCGCAGATGCCATTGTGCCATTTTTCCTCGCTTTTGAGCACGCGCTTTACGGCTTTGCCGAAGCCTTCATACGATTCCTGCATATTGCGGTAGAATTTCAGCTTGTCTTCTGCCGTGCGGATATTGCCGCGCGTCTTGTCGATGAGCGTATTCTTGTCGGCGCAGTCCTGCGTCAGCTGTTCAAGCTTGCTCTTTTGGGCGTTGATGCCGTCTTGGCTCGCCTGCATTTTCTTGTCTGTAGCGGCTATGGAAGCGGCGAGCGTTTCGCGCTGGCTGTGCTTTTCGATCTGTTCGCTCACAGCGTGGCGGCGTGCCTGCTTTTGGCTTTCAATGCCGCCGTCGATATCGCTGAGGTCGCGCTGCATTAATAGCAGTCTGCTGCGCTCTTCTTCCAGCCGGATGCGGTTTTTATTTTCCGCCTCCTGTCTTGCCTTCAAATCAGCTTCGGCGCGGGCAATAGATTGTTCTATCTCCTGCGCTTTTGCCTGCTCTTGCTGCATTGCCTGTTCCAATTTATCAGCGGTTGCATTGGCTATAGCTGCTTTGCGTGCCAGTTCTTCGCTGTCAGCACGCGCCAGCTTCAATTCTTCATTTGCCTGTTTTTGGCGTTCCTCCAGACGCTGCTGAGATTGGCAGCTCTGGCGGACGCGCTCTTGCAATAATGTCGCCTGATTGCAAGAGCGCTCGATTTCTTCATGCACGCGCTCATTGTTTTCACTGAGCTGACGCAATTTCTTTTCCAGTGCAGTTATTTCACTTTTTTTGCTGACGGTCTCAGCTTCTGATACGGAAACAGTGGCTTCCAGTGAAGCGCGCTGTGCTTCTTGCTCTGTTATCTGTGCTGCATACTGATTGTTCTGATCTGTCGTGCTCTCGAATTTGTACAGTATCTGAGTCAGGCGGCAGTCCTTGTAATCGCGCTGTACAGAGTTGAACCGCTTCGTCTTTTCCGCCTGCTCGCGAAGCGGCTCAAGCTGTTTTTCAATCTCGCTTATGATATCGCCGAGGCGCACGACATTGGCCTGCGTGTTGTCAAGCTTGCGCACAGCTTCCTTCTTGCGGTCGCGATACTTGGTGATGCCGGCACATTCTTCAAAGAAATAGCGGCGGTCTTCGGGCTTCGTGTTGAGCACTTCATCGACTTTATTCTGCCCGATGACACTCAGGGAATTTTTGCCCAGCCCTGTATCGGCAAATAGATTGTATATATCTTTCAAGCGGCATTTCGTCTTATTTATAAGAAATTCGCTCTCGCCGGAGCGGAACAGCCTTCTTGTTATCTGTATCTCCTGAAAGTCGAGCGGCAGCCTGCCGTCGCTGTTGTCAAAGGTGATCGACACTTCAGCCGCACCGAGCGGACGGCGGGAAGCACTGCCGGTGAATATTATGTCCTCTGCCTTCGTGCCGCGCAGGCTGCGCACATTCTGTTCGCCGAGCACCCAGCGCACAGCATCCGTTATATTGCTCTTGCCGCTGCCGTTAGGGCCGACAATGGCGGTGATGCCTTCGCCGAATTCTATTTCCAGCTTGTCAGCAAAGGATTTAAAACCATAAGCTTCCAATCGTTTTAACAGCAAATAATTCCACCGTCCTTTCTTCATAATTTCTGGCTGAAATCACTATCTATCCAAAGTTATCTCTGCCTGCACATCAGCACCCGGCACCACCTGATCGATCATATCGTCAGGGAAAGAAATGCGAGCCGCCGTTGTAAGCTGTTCGCCCGCCTCTTCGCCGCCTTCATGCGTTACTTCCAGCACCGTGCCCGTCAGGCTCATGCCGTCCACGCTGTAGCGCACGAACTGGCCCGGGCGAACTTCATTGTACTGCTGTTCCGTAAGCGGAGCCTGCACCCAGAGATTTTTCGTATTGCCTACGTTCAAGAACACATCGCCCTGCTTGATTTCATCGCCCTTCTGGAAATCCGTCGTGTAGATGATGCCCGCCACGGGAGCTGTTATATCAGCGTAATTATTATCGGACTGCGCCTGATCGAGTGCCGCCTTTGCCTGATTGAGCTGAATCTGCGCATTGGCAAGAGCCTGCGATAATTCCGCCGACGGAGCTGAAGACTGAGTCTGTACCTGCTGCTGAGGCACGGAGACAGGAGCACTGGCAGCACTGAGAGCCGACTGAGCCGCAGCGTATTCCGATTCCGCTTCAGCGTACTGCGAAGCACTGACTGCACCGATGGAATAGAGCTTTTCCATCTTCGTCTTCTGGGCAGCAGCCGCATCAAGGCGTGCCTGAGCACCCGCAACATCGCCGCCCGAGCGCACTGCCGGAGCCGAAGAAACGACCGTCTGCGTCTGCACCGAGGATTTGACCTCACTTTCCACCTTGTCGAAGTTGCTCTGCGCTTCATCGTACGCCTGCTGAAGTGCCTGTATCTGCTCCGGCGTAACCTTTACCTTCACGCGCGCGATGACCTGTCCTGCTTCCACCTTGTCGCCGTCATTGACGAGAATCTCCGTCAATGTGCCATCCGTTTGAGCACTGACATGAACGACTGAGCTGGTCAGTTTAGCATCGTTGATCGTCAGCACACTCTTATGCTGATGCCAGAAGAATATACCGGCAATGCAGAGTGCCGCGATGATGATCAAAACCGGCAGGCTGTAGCGTATCAGCGGCTTGATTTTCCCTGTAATATCTGTTTCCACAATAAAAATCCTTTCCTAATTAATATAGTCAGCATTATCCCTGTCTTCATGAACACAAAAGCTGAATAG